>JAUYSN010000349.1 GCA_030696235.1 Sulfuricella sp.
GAAACAAGATTTTGTCGAGGGGGCGACGGTGGCGCTGTCCATCGGCGAAGCGCCGGGCCGGGTGGTGAAGCTGGGACTCAAGGCGGCCAACCTGATCGGCGACGGATTCTACGGCGTGGACATCAAGCAGGTCGGCAACCGCTTTTACATCATCGAGATCAACGACAACCCCAATGTGGACGCCGGTAACGAGGACAGCGTGCTCAAGGACGCGCTTTACCGCGAAGTGATGGGCGTGTTCCTGAAGCGCATCGAAGCGCGCAAGCGGGGTGCTGCCCGATGAGCACCCGATCCGTGCTCCATGCCTTCACGGGCTACGGCATCGAGTTCGAGTACATGATCGTGGACCGGCAGACGCTGTCGGTCCTGCCGGTCGCCGACGAGCTGCTGCGCCGGGCCGCCGGAGCCTGCGTGGCGGAAGTGCAGCGGGGGAAGTTCGGCTGGTCCAACGAGCTGGTGCTGCACCTCATCGAACTCAAGAACGCGAGCCCCGATCCTGCCCTCGAACCCCTTCCCGCCGCCTTCCAGGCCGAGATTCAGGCCATCGACCGGCGGCTCGAATCACTGGGCGCGCGGCTCATGCCCACCGCCATGCACCCGTGGATGGATCCCCTCGCCGAAACGCGGCTGTGGCCCCACGACGATGCGGTCATCTACCAGACCTACGACCGCATCTTCGGCTGCAAGGCGCACGGCTGGGCCAACCTGCAGAGCATGCAGCTCAACCTGCCGTTTGCCAATGACGCCGAGTTTGCCCGCCTGCATGCCGCCATCCGGCTGGTTTTGCCGATCATCCCGGCTCTGGCGGCGAGCTCGCCCATCGTCGAAGGCAGGTCGACCGGCTTCCTGGATTTCCGCATGGAGGCCTACCGTACACACCAGGTGAAAATTCCATCGACGATAGAACGGGTGATCCCGGATACGGTCACCAGTCGGGCAGAGTACCGGGCAACAATTCTGGCGCCCATGTACCGGGATATTGCACCCTTCGACCCTGATGGCGTTCTGCGGCACGAATGGCTCAACGTCCGTGGCGCAATTCCACGCTTCGACCGCAATGCCATCGAGATCCGCGTGATCGACGTGCAGGAGTGCCCGCAGGCCGACCTCGCCATCGCCGCCGCCGTCACTGCCGTTGTTCGGGCGATCTACGATGCCGAATGGTCGCCGCTTTCCACGCAGCAGGCAATCGGCACGGACGATCTGGTGAGCATCCTGCATGCCTGCATCCGCGACGCCGAGCAGGCGGTGATTAACGATGCCGGGTATCTGCGGCTATTGGGCTTCCCCGATCGGCAATGCAAGGCCGGCGAACTCTGGCGACACCTCATCGAAGCGACGTCGCTGGACAGTTCAGCCCACTGGCGCGAGCCGCTGCGCGTGATGCTGGAACGCGGGCCGCTCGCCCGCCGCATCCTGCGGGCGGTTGGCCCGGACTGCTCGAAAGCGCGACTGCAAGCGGTTTACCGGGAGTTGTGCGACTGCCTGGAAGCGGGACGGATGTTCGTGAGTTGATGCCAATTTAAAAGAACCTGTTAAATCCTTTACCGCAAAGGACGCAAAGGTCCGCGAAGGAGATCAACACCCAGTAATTCACTGGAAATATGGGACTGTTTGTTTTTCCTTCGCGTCCCTTTGCGTCCTTTGCGGTGCAAGCTTTTATATTTTGATTGAACTGATGATCATGGCTAAAACAGACCACTTCCTGATCACCTGCGAGCATGGCGGGAACCGCATTCCATCCCGCTACCGCCACCTGTTTGCGGGCTTCGAGGCGTTGCCGCAAACCCACCGTGGCTACGACGCCGGTGCGCTTGCCTTGGCCAGAGAGCTGGCCATAGCGCTGGCCGCGCCCTTGTTCGTCTCCACCACCAGCCGCCTGCTTGTCGACCTCAACCGCTCCATCGGCCATCCGAGGCTATATTCCGAGGCCACACAGGACGCACCCGCTACGGTCCGCAGCGAGATACTGGAAAGCTATTACCTGCCTTACCGGAACAAGGTCGAGGCGGACATCGCCGAAGCGGTTGCGCGCGGCAGCCGGGTGATCCACGTCGCCTCCCACAGCTTCACGCCGGTGCTCGACGGCGCGGTGCGCAACGCCGATATCGGCCTGCTCTACGACCCGGCGCGGCCCGGCGAGATTGAACTGTGCCGCCGCTTGCAGGCGCAGCTCAGGGCGCTGGCGCCCAACCTGAAGGTGCGCCGCAATTACCCTTACGCCGGCAAGTCCGACGGCTTCACCGCCTATCTGCGCCGCCGTTTTCCTGCTGAGGTTTACATCGGCATCGAGCTGGAGATCAACCAGAAGCACGTTTTAAATGGAGGGCGCCACTGGCGCGCATTCCGGGGTTGGGTGATCGAGGCTTTGTGTCAGGCGATGACGGAGCGCAAGTAGGTCGGGCTTCAGCCCGACATGTC
>JAUYSN010000361.1 GCA_030696235.1 Sulfuricella sp.
TCGTCGAAGCCGACCGGGTTCAAGTCGGTACGCACTCTCATGGCCCGGCCTGAACGACCTTCCGGCAAGCCGGCACGGCAAATGCCGGGGTAAACCGGGCCGTCGATGCCACTGAGGGCGGAATCGGCGATCTCCTTGCGGGTGCAGGCACAGGGGTAGACTGCGCCGAGCCGTTCCAGCTCGGCCAGGGCCGCGCGATAGGCCTCGTTGCGGACACTCTGGACCATCACCTCCCCGTCCCAGTGCAGGCCGAAGGCGTCGAGTGCGCGCAGGATATCGTCCGCCGCACCGGGCACGGTGCGAGGCAGGTCGAGGTCCTCCATCCGCACCAGCCACTCGCCGCCGCGGCTGCGCGCTTCGAGAAAGCTGCCCACCGCCGCCACCAGCGAGCCAAAATGCAGCGGACCGGTCGGCGAGGGCGCAAAGCGGCCGCGGTAACGAGTAAGGGGTTTATCTTCTGGCATCTTGAAAATCGTGGGGTTCAATCCCATCCAATCATAACAAACTGTCGTTGACCATCCATATTCTTCACCGCAAAGGACGCGAAGGATCGCGAGGTACCCCAAAGATTGTTTTCCTTTGCGTGCCTTGGCGTCCTTTGCGGTGAAAGATTTTTAACAATGCATCATACTGAACAGCAAGGGTAAAGCAACAACCTCGGGAGCAACACCATGATCAGAATCCGCAAAGCCCATGAACGCGGCCATGCCGACCACGGCTGGCTGAACACATGGCATACGTTCTCCTTCGCCGACTACTACGATCCCGAGCAGATGGGCTACTCCAGCCTGCGCGTCATCAACGACGACCGGGTGGCGCCGGGCGCCGGCTTTCCCACCCACCCCCACCGCGACATGGAAATCGTTACTTATGTCCTGTCCGGCGCGCTGGAACACCAGGACAGCATGGGCAACGGCACCGTCATCCGGCCCGGCGAAGTGCAGCGCATGAGCGCGGGTACCGGCATCCGACACAGCGAGTTCAATGCCTCGCCCAACGAGGAGGTGCATCTGCTGCAAATCTGGATCATGCCGGAGAAAAGCGGCCTCACGCCAAGCTACGAGCAGAAGTTTTTCGACGCCGCCGAGAAGCTCGGCAGGCTGCGCCTGGTCGCCTCGCCCGACGGCAGCGACGGTTCTGTCACCATCCACCAGGATGCAAAAATTTATGCCGGCCTGGTCGACCCCGAGCACCCGGCCGAGCATGTCCTGCCGCCGGGCCGCCGCGCCTACCTGCACGTGGCGCGCGGCGCCGCCAGCCTCAACGGCCTGGAAATGGCGGCCGGCGACGGCGCGCGCATCGAGGGCGAAACCGGGCTACACTTGAAATCCGACAGTTCCGCTGAAATATTGCTGTTTGATCTGGCGTAAACAAGCCAGGAAATGCAGTTTTTAGCCACAGAGTACACAGAGCCAGCTCTTTCTTTCTTGCTTGATCTCTCTGTGAACTCTGTGGCCAAACCATAAAAGGGGAATCATATGCCCAACAACCTATTCAGCCCGATCGAACTGGGCACGCTCAGGCTCGCTAACCGCATCGTGATGGCCCCGCTGACGCGCAATCGCGCCGGCGCCGGCAACGCACCCCAGGCGATGAACGTGGAGTATTACCGCCAGCGCGCCTCGGCCGGGCTGATCATCACGGAAGGCGCTCAGATCTCCGCCACTGCGGTCGGCTACCTGGCCACGCCCGGCATCCACAGCGCCGAGCAGATCGCCGGCTGGAAGCAGGTCACTGATGCGGTGCACAGCCGCGGCAGCAGGATTTTCCTACAGCTCTGGCACTGCGGCCGGGTGTCGCATCCCTCGCTGCAGCCCGGCGGGAATCTGCCGGTGGCCCCTTCCGCCATTCTGCCAGCCGGCCAGACTTTCACCCCTAACGGCTGGCAGACGCTGGTCATGCCGCGCGCGCTGGAAATTTCCGAGCTGCCGGGCATTGTCGCTGACTACCGCCAGGCGGCGCAAAACTGCGTGACGGCCGGCTTCGACGGCGTTGAAATCCATGCCGCGAACGGCTACCTGCTCGACCAATTCATCCGCGACGGCTCCAACCAGCGCACCGATGTCTACGGCGGCTCGCTGGAGAACCGCAGCCGGCTGCTGCTGGAAGTGACCGAAGCGGTTACCGGCGTGTGGGGCGCAGACCGGGTCGGCGTGCGCTTCTCACCGATCAACAGCTTCAACGACATGCTCGATTCCGATCCGCAAAAAACCTTCGATTACATGGCCTCCGCCCTGAATACCTTCGACCTGGCCTACCTGCACGGCATGGAACTGAGCTTCGGGCAGGGGGCCAAGCCGGATTTCGATTTCGCCCGGTTCCGCCGCTGTTTCAAGGGGCGCTACATGACCAACGGCGGCTACGACCAGGCACGCGCCGAAGCCGCTGTGACTTCGGGTTACGCCGACCTGATCGCCTTCGGCGCATTGTTCATTGCCAACCCGGACTTGCCGGAACGCTTCGCCCGCAACGCCCCTCTCAACGCGCCGGACCAGAGCTCCTTCTACGGCGGCGACGAAAAAGGCTATACCGACTACCCGTTTCTAACCTGAATCATTTCCAGCCACAGAGCACACAGAGAGCACAGAGAGCACAGAGAGCACAGAGAGCACAGAGAGCACAGAGAGCACAGAGAGCACAGAGTTTCTGAATTTAGAGGAC
>JAUYSN010000365.1 GCA_030696235.1 Sulfuricella sp.
CGCATCCGCCGTGGTCGTGGCATCAAATGCCACCTTGTTCCATTCCGCTGACAACGCCTGACCAGGCTTGATCAGGCCCGCGGCGATGGCGACCGCCACCGTCCCGGCAGCACCGGTACTCTTCAAAAAAGTTCTACGCAAGTGATTCATCTTTCGATCTCCGAATAAAAAAGTTAAAGACTAAGTATATATTCAACGACCTGATCAATTTCCTGCTCAGTCAGAATCTGGTGCTTTCCGAAAGGCGGCATCGAAGTTTTGGGGTTGGCTACAGTGGAATCCCAAATCTGGCCACGCAGCTTGTTCCGGTCGGGAAAGCGCTCCTTCATCATGATGAAGGGTGGCGCTATGTTACCAGGCGACTCGGCCTTCGGATCATTGGGGATCGCATGGCAGGCGAGGCAATTGCCCTTCGCCTTGTTGAATAAGACTGTCCGTCCAGCGGGTTCCTTGGCAACTTCGGCCGCCATGGACAGGTTCGCGATACCCAAGCCGGCGATCAGCGCAAACAAAAGTGTCGATTTTTTCCGCATCACTCCTCCTTCTCCGTTTTGTCGAGCATTCTCCGAAGGCATCCACTTTCCCTGGAAAAATTTGCTGTTTGTGTAAAACAAGCATACTGAATTTATCTTGGTCAAAGCAAGCTTTTTTTGAATTTTTTTGTTTTATTTCCGATAGTTAGTACAAATGTACTAGGTAAATTAGCATATGACCAATTACCAATTAAACCGGAGGCAATCATTTTGGGTGCAAAGCTATCCTGCCTCGCTCAACAGCTTTTCGATCATCCCTTCTGCTTGCCCAAGATAGCCTTCACCAAACATATTCAGATGATTGAGTATGTGGTACAGGCTGTATAACGCCTTTCGCATGGGGTAGCCGGAATCGAGAGGGAACGCCTCGCGGTAGGCCGCATGGAATGCCTCAGGGAACCCTCCGAATAATTCTGTCATCGCCAGATCAGTTTCCCTGTCGCCATAGTAGACCGCCGGATCGAAAATAACCGGCTCACCGGTAGCGGCGTAAGCATAATTTCCGCCCCACAGATCGCCGTGCAACAAGGACGGCAACGGTGCATAGCCGGTAAAAAACCCGTCCAGCCTCGCCAGCAAACTCTCCCCCTTGCGTTGCAGTGTGCCGCCGTAACCGTTGCTTGCTGCCAGCGCCAGCTGGCGCCCGATCCGCCGGTCACGCCAGAACTCCGGCCAGTTGTCGGCAGGCGTATTGACCTGGGAAGTGGAGCCGATCGTGTTGTCGCGCCGCCAGCCGTATTGTGAGGCGCTTACCCGGTGCATGTCGGCCAGCTGGCGCCCCAGATCTTCTGCCCGCCCCTTCCTGCCGGAACTGAAATCAATATACTCGAGCACCAGAAATGCCGAATCTTCAGCGACTCCGGCACACACCGGACTGGGCACGCGAATAACGCCGGCTCCCGCGATTTCACGCAGCCCGTCGGCCTCCGCTTCAAACATGGACAGGCCAGACACGCGGTTAACCTTGACGAAGAAGCGGCGCGCACCGTCCTCGACCGAATACGTCGAATTGATGCATCCGCCCCCGATGGCGCGGCATTTCCGGACGGCAAAATCTTCTCCCGTTGCAACCCGGATTGCTTTGCCGATTGCCTGCCACATCGCTTCATTTCCCATGGTTTATTTTACGCCGATGTTCGCATGTAAAATTCGGACCATACCCGTCCAAATCCATTACCATCAAAACCTGAAACTAGGAACCCTTCACGACGAACAGCTCACCGAGATATGCTGCGCCCAGTCCGGCGGCGGGGCGGCATAATCCGCCATCTCCGGCTGCTCGTCAAAGGGGCGGCTCAGCAGTTTCATCAAGCGATCCACTTCTGAAAAGTCGCGCTCCTTCTCAGCCTTGCCGATTGCGACTTGCGCCAGATAATTGCGCAGGATGTACTTGGGATTGACCCCGTCCATGCGCACCTTGCGCTCCGCGTCCGTGCCCGGCTCCGTTTGTAACCGGGCGCGATAAGTTTCGGCCCAGGCATCAAACGCCGGACGGTCGATGAATTGATCGCGCACCACGTTGTTCTGCTCGCCCGGCGCGGATCTGAAATGGCCCAGGCTGCGGAACAGATGGGTATAGTCCACCTGGTTTGCGTGCATCAGCCCCAGCAGCGCCTCAATCAGTGCAACATCTTCTTTGCCTGCATGGGTCAAGCCCAGCTTCTGGCTCATCAAGTCCACATAGTGCTCGGCGTAAGTCGGGCTATAGTTACCCATCACCGCTCTTGCTTCCTCCACCGGAATAATCGGCGTCAAGGCCTGCGCCAGGCAGGTCAGATTCCACAGACCGATTTGCGGCTGCCGGTCAAAGGCGTAGCGCCCGCCATGGTCGGAATGGTTGCAGACGTAACCCGGATTGTAGGCTTCCATGAAACCGAATGGGCCATAGTCGAAAGTCAAGCCGAGGATGGACATGTTGTCAGTATTCATCACCCCATGCGAGAAGCCGACCGCCTGCCACTTGGCCATCAGCCTGGCAGTGCGCGTGACCACTTCGTTCAGGAAACGCGGATATTTGTCAGGCGCGTCGGCCAGCTCGGGGAAATGCCGGGTGATCACATAATCGGCAAGCAGCGAAATCGGTTCGGGCTGGTCCCGGTAGAAAAACACCTCGAACGAGCCGAAGCGCACGTGAGAAGGCGCGATACGCGTAACCACCGCGGCACTTTCAACGGTCTCGCGCCAAACCTCCTCGTCGCTGCCGACAATGCACAAGGCGCGAGTGGTGGGAATGCCCAAGCCATGCATGGCCTCCGAGCACAAGTATTCGCGGATGCTGGAACGCAACACAGCGCGGCCATCGCCACTGCGTGAAAACGGTGTAGCCCCGGCCCCCTTCAGTTGAAGATCCCAGTGCTCCCCGGCGCGATTCTTTACTTCACCCAGCAATATCGCCCTGCCATCGCCCAGCTGCGGCACGAAA
>JAUYSN010000373.1 GCA_030696235.1 Sulfuricella sp.
GATGAAGCTGATCACGAACAGCGTCAGCGCAGTTTTGTAGATCGGCCCGCGATAACGGATCGACTTGGCTGGTGAACGGTCAAGCCAGGGCAGGAAGAAAATGATCATGACCGCCACGCCCATCGCGATCACGCCCGGGAACTGCGAGCCGAACATCGGCGGCACCGCGCGCAGAACCGCATAGAACGGCGTGAAGTACCAGACCGGCGCAATGTGCGCCGGCGTATTCAGCGGGTCAGCCGGGACAAAGTTATTGTATTCGATGAAATAGCCGCCCAAGTCGGGCGCGAAGAACACAATCGCCGAGAACACCATCAGGAACACCACCACCCCGACGATATCCTTCACCGTGTAGTAGGGGTGAAAAGGGATGCCGTCTAGCGGAATGTGCGTGACCGGATCCTTGTGCTTCTTGATTTCGACGCCATCCGGATTGTTCGAACCCACTTCGTGCAGCGCGATGATGTGCGCCACCACCAAGCCGATCAGCACCAGCGGCACGGCGGCCACATGGAAGGCGAAGAAGCGGTTCAGCGTAGCGTCGGAGATCACGTAGTCGCCGCGAATCCAGATCGACAGGTCCGGGCCGATGAACGGCACGGCAGCGAACAGATTGACGATGACCTGCGCGCCCCAGTAGGACATTTGCCCCCAAGGCAGCAAGTAGCCCATGAAGGCTTCCGCCATCAGGCACAGGTAGATGAGCATGCCGAAAATCCAGATCAGCTCGCGCGGCTTGCGGTAGGAACCGTAGATCAGACCACGGAACATGTGCAGATACACCACCGCGAAGAACATCGAGGCGCCGGTGGAATGAACATAGCGAATCAGCCAGCCCCAATCCACGTCGCGCATGATGTACTCGACGGAATAGAAGGCCAGGGCCGCATCCGGCTTGTAGTGCATGGTCAGGAAAATACCGGAGACGATCTGAATGACCAGCACCAGCAACGCCAGCGAGCCGAAGAAATACCAGAAGTTAAAGTTCTTCGGTGCGTAATACTCGGAAAGATGCTCTTTCCAGAGCTTGGTCAGGGGGAAGCGGTCGTCCACCCACCCCAGCAAACGTGTCAGGCTATTCATCTATCAGGCTCCCTTGCTGTCGTCGCCAACCAGAATGCGGTTGTCGCTCAAATACTTGTAGGGCGGAATCACCAGGTTGGTCGGCGCGGGGACACCCTTGTACACGCGCGCGGCCAGATCGAACTTGGAACCATGGCAGGGGCAGAAAAAGCCGCCCGGCCAATCGTCGCCCAGGCCACTCACGGGGCCGGCCTTCATTTTCTCGGAAGGAGAGCAGCCCAGATGGGTGCAGATACCCACCGCCACCAGGATGTTTGCGTGTTCTGCGCGCGAGCGCGTCGCGTTCCGGCAATACTCCGGCTGCTGTTGCGCTTCCGATTTGGGATCGACCAGCTGACCGTCATGGTTCGCCAGCAAATCCATCATTTCCTTGGTGCGATTCACGATCCATACCGGCTTGCCTTGCCACTCGACATTCAGGATCATGCCCGGCTCGACCTTGCCGATATCCACTTCCACCGGCGCGCCGGCTGCCTTGGCTCGCTGGCTTGGCATCCAACTCGCGAGAAACGGAACAGCGACCCCGACCGTCGCAATTCCACCGACCGCAGTCGTAGCAGCAATCAGAAACCTCCGTTTACCGCGATCCACTTCATTTTGGCTCATACACTGAATCCCCGTCTTCTTGGAAACTTCAACGGCACGCCCGATATTGACTTAAACAATCCATACCGGCGGCGCCAGATAAAATAATCTACCGCGAAATATCTTCGGACAATCCTATCCGAAAAACTTTCTTGGGACATAAAAGTCGGCAATTGTAACCAATTTTTCCGAAAAACTTAAATCCATTTATTCGACTTTCCTGGCAATGAAACGGCAACACATTGTTTGTTAGGTATTAACAGCGCAAATCCACCGCAGCTATACCGGGTTGTCAATGTCGATAAACTGATAGCTGACGCCGAATTCCTGGGCCAGATGCGCGCCCAGTGCCTGCACCCCGTAGCGCTCGGTAGCGTGATGGCCAGCCGCAACGAACGCAACTCCCGTTTCGCGCGCGAGATGGACGCACTGCTCCGAAATCTCGCCGGTGAGAAAAGCGTCCACGCCAAGCCGGATCGCCTCCTCGAAGTACCCCTGGGCTGCACCGCTGCACCAGGCGATGCGTCGCATCACCCTGTCCCCATCGCCGATAATCAGCGGCGTACGGCCCAGGGCTCGCGTTACCCTTTCACCCAGTCCGAAAAGCGGCAGCGCATCGGCGAGCACGCCATGACAGGCGATGTTCTGCTCACCGAACCCGCCTTCCACCACGAATCCCAGCTTTTGCGCCAACTGCGCATTATTGCCCAGCACTGGGTGTGCATCGAGCGGAAGATGGTAAGCCAGCAGGCTGACATTGTGGCGCAGCAGCAACTCGATCCGGATGCGTTTCACCCCCGTAATACGGGCATCCTCATTTTTCCAGAAATAGCCGTGATGCACCAGGATCGCGTCTGCACCCGCACCGATCGCCGCCTTGAGCAAATCCAGGCTGGCCGTCACCCCGCTCACCAGGCGAAAAACCTCAGGGCGCCCTTCTACCTGCACCCCATTTGGGCAATAATCATGAAATCGGGCCGCATCCAATAGCTGACCGGTATAAGCTTCCAGCTTGTAAAGTTCCATAGCCGCCCCAAATTGAATTTTGGACGACACGCTACTTGTCGCCCATGATAAAACGCAATATTACCGATATCGAGAGAAAATTATGCGCAGACTCTGGCTCATTTTTGCACAAACCGCCACCATCAGTCTGGCGGCGCTATTCGTTATCGCCACGTTTCAGCCGGATCTTCTGCCATGGCGCGGCAGTTCAGTGGTTACGCTACAAGAGGCCCCCTCGGGCGGTGCCGCGCAAAAGACCGGTTCATTCAGTACGGCCGCAAAAAAAGCCATGCCTTCAGTGGTCAATATCTTTACCAGCAAGGAAATCCCCGCACCTCACAGTCCGTTCATGGACGACCCCCTGTTCCGCCGTTTTTTCGGCGACCGCTTCGATGGCGAACCACAACGCGCGTCCAGTTTGGGCTCGGGCGTGATCGTCAGCACGGATGGCTATATTCTGACCAACCACCATGTCGTCGAAGCCGCTGACGAGATCGAAGTGGCCCTTGCCGATGGCCGCAAAAGCTCGGCAAAAATCGTCGGCACCGATCCCGATACCGATCTCGCCGTGCTAAAAATCGAACTGAAAAACCTGCCTGCCATCACCCTGGGCCATGCCGAACAGCTCCAGGTCGGAGACGTGACGCTGGCGATCGGCAACCCCTTCGGCGTCGGACAGGCCGTGACGATGGGAATTGTTAGCGCCTTGGGGCGTAGCCACCTGGGCATCAACACCTTCGAAAACTTCATCCAGACCGACGCCGCGATCAACCCCGGAAATTCCGGCGGCGCACTGGTGGACGCCAGCGGCAATCTGATCGGCATCAACAGCGCAATCTATTCCCGTAGCGGCGGCTCACTGGGCATCGGCTTCGCCATCCCGATCAGCCTCGCCAAGCAAGTAATGGAACAGATCATCCACCACGGCAGTGTAGTACGCGGCTGGATTGGGGTGGAAGTACAGGACATCACGCCAGAGCTGGCGGAAACTTTCAAAATGCGCAAAACCAGCGGCGTCCTGATCGCCGGAGTACTGCGCGGCGGCCCGGCAGATCGGGCAGGCGTCAAACCGGGAGACATCCTGCTGGAAATCAGCGGCAAACCGATCGACGATTCAACCGACATGCTCAACCAGGTTTCCAGCCTGGAACCAGGCAAGGTCGCCGCGCTGAAGATTTTGCGCAACCAGACTGAAGCCCAGCTCCATGTCAGCATCGGAAAACGGCCGCAAGGTGCGGCAGAATAACTAAGCCCGGCAGGCGCTGCTAGTCCCGCGTTTCGCCCTGCTTCTGCTCTATCGCGTCCAGTTCGCGTTCCATTTCCTCATCACTGAGCGGCTGGTAATCCGGCTCAGCCGCAGCGGCCTTTTTCTCCATCATCGAGGCGACCACTATGCCCAGTTCGTACAGCAGCCAGAGTGGCACCGCCAGCATGATCTGGGACACCACGTCGGGCGGAGTAAAAATGGCGCCGATCACGAAGGCGCCGACAACCACATAGGAACGGATCTCGCGCAGCTTCTTGACGCTGACCATGCCCATCCTCACCAGCACCACCACCACTACCGGCACCTCGAAGGTGATGCCGAAGGCGACAAACAGGGTCAGGACAAAATCCAGGTACTTGTTGATATCGGTCATCACCGCCACGCCCTGCGGCGCGACCGAGGTAACAAAACCGAATACCACCGGGAACACGAGGAAATAGGCGAAAGCCATACCGCACAGGAACAGGAAAGTGCTCGCCGCCACCAGCGGTGCGATCAACCGTCTTTCATGGGCATACAGACCGGGAGCAATGAAGGCCCATATCTGGTAGAGCACATAGGGCAGGGCGATCATGAAGGCGGCCATCATCGCCACCTTCATCGGCACAAAAAATGGCGTAGTGACGTCGGTAGCGATCATCTGGCCGCCCTTGGGCAGCGCAACGAGCAGCGGGTGCGCCAGCATGGCGTAAAGATCGCCGGCGAAGGGAAACAGGCAGACGAACACCACCCCCACCGCGATCAGCGCGCGCAGCAATCGGCTGCGCAGCTCGATCAAATGGGAAAAAAACGATTCGGAAGTTTCAGGCGTAATCACTTGGATGAAGTCTCAGCTTGGTGGGGCCGCGCCGAATCCAGACCCAACTCAAGCTGAGGCGATGCGACTGCGGGGGTTTCTGCGGACGGCAGGGGCTGCGGCTCAGCGGGCTTTTCCGCAGCCGCGTCCCCTTCAAGAACGAGAGGGGTAGTAGCCGGCGCGACCGATTCCGCCACGCCCCTGAATTCCTGCTCGACGTGCCGGGTTTCCTCGATGATCACATGCTCGGCAGTCGAGGCCTTGGCGCGCAGATCGGCTTCGATCTTGCGCAGCTCGTCCAGCTTGAGCTGATTGTTGATGTCAGCCTTGACCTCGGAAACATAACGCTGCGCCCGACCGAACAGCAGGCCCGCGGCACGAGCCACTTTCGGCATGCGCTCCGGGCCGATGACGATCAGTGCCACAACACCGATCACCACCAGTTCGAAGAAACTGAAGTCGAACATGGCGGATTATCCTAGGATTATGATACGGTCTTGTTCTTGACTTCGCCTTCGATGGTTTGGCCGGTCTGCTGCGCCGACGCATCGATCTGCGGCGTCTTTTCCTCTTCCTTGACAGCTTCCTTGAAGCTCTTCACCGCGCCGCCCAGGTCGCCGCCCATGTTACGCAATTTCTTGGTGCCAAAAATCACCAGCACGATCACCAGTACGATCAGCCAATGCCAGATGCTGAATGAGCCCATTTCCTTCTCCTCTAAAAATTATACGTGCGGCAGCTTGCCGCCGCCGATGACATGGACGTGCAGGTGGAACACCTCCTGACCGCCGCCCCTGCCGGTGTTGATCACGGTCTTGAAGCCGTCTTGCAATCCCTGTTCTTTCGCCAGCACCGGCGCCAGCAGGAGGATGCGGCCGAGCAGCATTTCGTGCCCGGCATGACAGTCCTCCAGCGAGGCGATGTGCTCTTTCGGCACGATCATGAAATGAACCGGTGCTGCAGGGTTGATATCGTGGAAGGCGATAAGTTCACCATCCTCGTATACCTTGCGGCAGGGAATCTCGCCCGCCGCGATCTTGCAGAAGATGCAGTCGCTCATTGCTCGCCCCTCGCGGCCTTCTCGGCAAGACCGGACAACCCCTCGCGCCGCGCCAGTTCGTCGAGCACTTCTTCCGGACGCACTCCCTGGCTGGCCAGCAACACCAGACAATGAAACCACAAATCAGCGGTTTCGTACACGATCTGCTGACGATCGCCGTTCTTGGCCGCCAATACGGTTTCTGTAGCCTCTTCGCCGATTTTCTTCAGGATAGCATCCAACCCCCTGGCGTACAGCTTGGCCACGTAGGAGCTGGTCGGGTCAGCCTGCTTGCGGACCTCCAGCGTATCCGCCAGACGGCTCAGGATATCGCTCATTTCTTGTAGATCTCCGCCGGGTCTTTCAATACAGGGTCCACCGCCAGCCAGTTGCCCTCGTCCAGTTTCTGGAAGAAACAATGGTTGCGGCCGGTATGGCAGGCGATGCCCCCCATCTGCTCGACCTTGAGCAGCACCGCGTCCTCGTCGCAGTCGAGGCGAATCTCTTTGACCTTCTGCACATGACCGGATTCCTCGCCCTTGTGCCACAGCTTCTTGCGCGAACGCGACCAGTACACCGCCTCGCCTCCCTCCGCCGTGAGCTTGAGGGCTTCACGGTTCATCCAGGCAAACATCAGCACCATCCCGCTCGTCGCATCCTGGGCAATGACCGGCACCAGGCCGTCATCCGTCCACTTCACCTTGTTCAGCCAGATATCTTTTGCGCTCATAGTCTCACTTCAATGCCGTGTTGCGCCATATAGCGCTTTGCCTGCTCGACGGAATATTCACCGTAATGAAAAATGCTGGCTGCCAGCACCGCATCCGCATGGCCCTTGAGCACCCCATCCACCAGATGATCAAGATTGCCGACGCCACCGCTGGCGATCACCGGGATACCGACCGCATCCGCCACGGTGCGGGTCAACTCCAGGTTGAAGCCGATCTTGGTGCCGTCGCGGTCCATGCTGGTAAGCAGAATCTCGCCGGCGCCCATTTGTTCCATCTTTTTCGCCCATGCCACCGCATCCAGCCCGGTGTCCTTGCGTCCGCCGTGAGTAAACACGTTCCAGCGCAGCGGCTCGCCCGCAACAGACACCTGCTTGGCATCGATCGCCACCACGATGCACTGCGAACCGAAACGTGACGAGGCGTCCGCAACCAGTTGCGGGTTCTCCACTGCGGCGGTGTTGATGCCGACCTTGTCGGCGCCGGCGTTGAGCAACCGCCGCACGTCGTCGACGGTACGCACGCCGCCGCCCACGGTGAGAGGAATGAACACCTGCGCCGCCACTTCCTCGATGATATGCAGAATCAACCCGCGGTTATCGCTGCTCGCGGTGATATCGAGAAAGGTCAGTTCGTCCGCGCCCTGCTCGTCGTAGCGGCGCGCGATCTCGACCGGATCGCCGGCGTCGCGCAGCGCCACAAAATTCACGCCCTTGACGACGCGACCATCGGTCACGTCGAGACAGGGAATAATCCTTTTCGCTAAACCCATTTCATTTCACCGCAGAGGACGCGAAGGACGCGGAGGAAAAGCAAGGTTTACCCTGCGTCCTCCGCGTCCTCCGCGGTTCAAAGTTTTTTACCCAAAAAATCCGCCAGCTTCTGCGCTTCGGCGAAGTCCAGCGTGCCCTCGTAAATGGCCCGGCCGGTGATTGCACCCATGATGCCTTCCGATTCCACCTCGCACAGCTCACGCACGTCATCCAGATTGGTGATGCCGCCGCTGGCGATAACCGGAATCGTCAGCGCCCGCGCCAGGTTTACCGTCGCCTCGATATTCACCCCGGAAAGCATGCCATCGCGGCCAATGTCGGTATACACGATCGCTTCCACGCCATAACCCTCGAATTTCTTGGCCAGGTCGATCACGTCATGCCCAGTCACCTTCGACCAGCCGTCCACCGCCACCTTGCTATCCTTGGCATCGAGACCGACGATGATCTGACCGGGGAAAGCGTAGCAAGCCTCGTGCAGAAAGCCCGGATTCTTCACCGCAGCAGTACCGATAATGACGTAGCTGATACCGTTATCCAGATAGCGCTCGATGGTTTCCAGGTCGCGGATACCGCCACCCAGCTGCACAGGAATATCAGCACCCACCGCATCTACGATGGCCCGGATGGCGCTGCCATTGACCGGCTTGCCGGCAAAGGCTCCGTTCAGGTCAACCAGGTGAAGCCGGCGCGCGCCGGCATCGAGCCAGTGCCTGGCCATCGCACCGGGGTCTTCGGAAAAGACTGTCGCCTCCTCCATCAACCCCTGTTTCAAACGTACACAGTGCCCGTCTTTCAAGTCAATTGCAGGAATAATTAGCATGATGGTTGCAGCAGTAGGATTACAATAAAAAATGGATCAGACCAGGTTGGTTGCCATTCCGTTCCATTCCGCGAAATTGGCCAGCAGCTTGAGTCCCGCGGCCTGGCTTTTTTCCGGATGGAACTGCACGGCGAAAATATTGTTGCGCGCCACGGCGCAGGCGAAGGCGAAGGGGTAATGGGTAAACGCCGCCACCAGTTCGGGATTGCCCGCCTCGACGTAGTAACTGTGCACGAAATAAAATCTCGCGCCGTTGGTAATTCCATTCCACAAGGGATGAGACACGGCTTGAAGCACCTCGTTCCAGCCGATGTGCGGCACCTTGAGGCGCTGCCCCTGGGTGTCGTGCATCGCCTCGGACGGAAACAGCCTGACCTTGCCGGGCAGCACGCCCAAACCAGCGACATTGCCTTCCTCGCTGAATTCAAACAGCGCCTGCATGCCCAGGCAGATGCCGAGGAAAGGCTTGGTCTGTGCCGCCTCAACCAGCACCTGACGCAGGCCGCGCACCTCCAGCTCACGCATGCATTCCGGCATCGCACCGACGCCGGGGAACACCACCCGGTCGGCCTGCGCAATCTCGCCAGCATCGCTGGTCACCACGATGCGCGCATCAGGGGCGACATGCTCCAGCGCCTTCGCCACCGAACGCAGGTTGCCCATGCCGTAATCCACTACCGCGATGCTGCTCATGATGACTATAGGCTACCCTTGGTCGAAGGCATGGCGCCGCCGAGGCGCGAGTCGACCTCCACCGCCATGCGCAGCGCACGGCCGAAGGCCTTGAAGATGGTTTCCACCTGGTGGTGCGAGTTCTTGCCGCGCAAATTGTCGACATGCAGGGTCACCCCGGCGTGATTGACAAAGCCCTGGAAAAACTCCGACACCAGGTCGACGTCGAACTCGCCGATCGTACCGCGCGAAAAATCCACCGCGAACACCAGACCGGGACGCCCCGACAGATCGATCACTACGCGCGACAGCGCCTCGTCGAGCGGCACGTAGGCATGGCCGTAACGACGGATGCCCTTCTTGTCGCCGACCGCCTTGGCGAAAGCCTGGCCCAGGGTAATGCCGATATCTTCGACGGTGTGATGGGCATCGATGTGCAGATCGCCCTTGGCGGAAATGTCCAGATCAACCAGGCCATGCCGCGCGATCTGGTCGAGCATGTGGTCAAGGAAAGGCACGCCGCTGGCGAGTTTGGCCACGCCGGTACCGTCCAGATTGAGGGATATGCTGACCTGGGTTTCCAGGGTATTGCGGGTAACTTGAGAGGTACGCATTGGGTCGTCGGTCGAAGTTTTTCTCATTCTAACTCAGCATGGCATGAGGGCAAAGCGGGCTGAGGCGATATCCTGCATTCTAGACCAGAATTTCTTTAAGTGCGCCGACCAGCGCCTCGCATTGCCCATCCGTCCCGACCGTGATGCGCAGGAACGGCGCGATGCGCGACGGATTCTTGAAGTGCCGCACGATAATGCTGCGCTCGCGCAGTCTGGCGGCAAGCTCGGCGCCATCATGCTGGCCGTGGCGGGCGAAGACGAAATTGGCAGCCGAAGGCAGCACCTCGAAGCCCAGCGCCTCGAGATCGGTCACCATCCGGGTGCGGGTGGCAACTACCCTGGCACAGGTTTCTTCAAAATAGGCACGGTCCTCGATCGCGGCAGCAGCCCCGGCAATGGCGAAACGATCCAGCGGGTAGGAGTTGAAACTGTCCTTCACCCGCCCCAGCGCCTCGATCAGATCTGGATGGCCAATTGCGTATCCCACGCGCAACCCCGCCAGCGAACGGGATTTCGACAGGGTATGGATGACCAGCAGGTTGGGATAGCGGTCCACCAAACCCACCGCCGATTCGGCACCGAAATCCACGTAGGCCTCGTCAACCACCACCACCGACCCGGTATTGGCCTGAAGCAGGCGCTCGATCTCGGCCAGTGCCAACGGACAACCCGTGGGGGCATTCGGATTGGGAAAAATGATGCCGCCATTGGGCCTGAAATAATCGTCGACGCGAATCTCGAACGACTCGGTCAGCGGCAGCTGGCGGTGTGCTATGCCGTACAGGCCGCAATACACCGGATAGAAGCTGTAAGTGATATCCGGAAACAGCACCGGCTCATCATGCTTGAGCAGCGCCAGAAAAGCGTGCGCCAGCACCTCGTCGGAACCGTTGCCGACGAACACCTGGGCCGGCTTCACTCCATAGAAGGCGGCGATGGCTTCTTTCAACCGGTCGCTGTTGGGGTCGGGGTAAAGCCGCAGACTGTCGCCCACTTCGCCGCGCAGCGCTTCCAGCGCCTTGGGGCTTGGCCCATAGGGATTCTCGTTGGTGTTGAGCTTGACCAGATTGGGCAGCTTGGGCTGCTCGCCCGGCACATAGGGCGTCAGGTCATGAACGATGCTGCTCCAGTAACGGCTCACGCAATCACCACTTATCAGCGCACACGGTATCCGGCCGAACGGGCATGTGCTTGCAGGCCCTCACCCTCGGCCAGCACCATCGAAATCTTGCCCAGCACCTGTGCACCGGCCTCGGACACCATGATCAGGCTGCTGCGCTTCTGGAAGTCGTAGACGCCCAACGGCGAGGAAAAGCGCGCCGTGCGCGAAGTCGGCAGCACATGGTTGGGGCCGGCACAATAGTCGCCCAGCGCCTCGCAGGTCTGGCGTCCCATGAAGATGGCGCCGGCGTGTTTGATTTTCTTCGTCATCGCGACCGGATCCTCGATGGAAAGCTCGAGATGTTCGGGCGAGATGTAATTCGCGATTTCGGCCGCCTCGTCCAGATCCTTCACCTGGATCAGCGCACCGCGCGCTTCCAGTGCGGTGCGGATGATTTCCTGGCGCGGCATCTGCGGCAGCAGTTTTTCGATGCTGGCCTGCACCGCGTCGATAAAGGCGGCGTCGGTGGCAAGCAGGATGGACTGTGCCAGCTCGTCGTGCTCGGCCTGGGAAAACAGGTCCATCGCGATCCAGTCCGGGTCGGTCTTGCCATCACAAATCACCAGGATTTCAGACGGCCCGGCCACCATGTCGATGCCGACCACGCCGAACACGCGGCGCTTGGCGGCAGCCACGTAGGCATTGCCGGGGCCGACGATCTTCTCCACCTGCTGCACGGTCTGCGTGCCGTAGGCCAGCGCGCCCACCGCCTGCGCCCCGCCGATGGTGAACACCCGATTCACGCCGCATACCGCCGCGGCGGCCAGCACCAGCTCGTTGATCAAGCCGCCCGGCGTGGGCACCACCATGATCAGTTCCTTCACCCCGGCCACCTTGGCGGGAATCGCGTTCATCAGCACCGATGAAGGATAGGCTGCCTTGCCGCCTGGCACATACAGGCCGACCCGGTCGAGCGCCGTCACCTGCTGGCCGAGCATCGTGCCATCGGCTTCAGTGTAATTCCACGACTGCATCAATTGTTTTTCGTGGTAAACCCGCACCCGCTCCGCAGCTTGTTGCAGCGCCTCGCGTTGCGCGGCGGGCAGGTTGTCGAGCGCCTGCTTGAGGCGGGGCGGCGAAAGCTCCAGTTCAGTAGCAGAGGCCGCATCCAGTTGGTCGAAACGCTTCGTGTATTCCAGCACGGCGGCATCACCCCGCGCCTTGACGTCGTGCAGAATGCCCGCGACCACGTTGTCGATGGACTCGTCCTGCGCGCCCTCGAAGGCCAGCAGATCGGTCAGCCGAGCCTGAAAATCAGGCTGTGCGGTGGAATAACGTTTGATGTTTAGCATGATGGAGTGCAAATGAGTTTGCGGGATCAGAATATTGCGATTTTACAGGAAAAAGTAGCGCCGCGCGCAACCCTGCGGACGCTATCGCCTTGGCTGACTTTTACGCTTGACGTACAGCGTAAAATTAAATATATCGAACCATGATTAAATCTTTTCGCTGCCAGGATACAGAAGCCCTTTACCAAGGCAAGCGCGTCAGGAAATTCGAATCCT
>JAUYSN010000383.1 GCA_030696235.1 Sulfuricella sp.
AAATTGGACATACGTTGCTGCATATTCGGGATGGATGCAAGGCGCGAGGCGCGGCGAATGGTTGTTCCATTCGCAAGCCTTGCAACGCCGCAGACGCCCGAATACGCGGCAACCCTTCGG
The DNA here is from genome assembly GCA_030696235.1 of Sulfuricella sp. Lineage (GTDB taxonomy): Bacteria > Pseudomonadota > Gammaproteobacteria > Burkholderiales > Sulfuricellaceae > Sulfuricella. The sequence continues at coordinate 121 of JAUYSN010000383.1, forward strand.
GCTGGGGCTGATTGGGGTGCATTCCGGTGTTGCGAGGAGGCCTGTGACACGTTACCGCGAAGCGGCTGTTTGCGGGAGCAGGCCTCGCGGGCGCTCCCCGCAAACGGGCAGCTACGCTGCAAACGTGTCCGCGCCCGCCCTGTTGTGAATGACACAACAGCGCGTCTCGCGCCTAGGACTGCACCCCAATCAGCCCCAGCGTATGTCCAACTTATCCATTAACGAGCCCTAACCATGTCAGGAGCAACTACCGCCGCAGACATCATGTCTCTGGCTTGGGCTTGTTACCGTGACCCCCTTCGCATACAGGGAAAATCTCAGGGAAGCACCAGTCTGCCGGATGGTTTGAGCCTCCTGTTAAGAATCGCGGCGGGTGACAAAAGTCAGATGGAAACCCTGTGTGCGGCAACAGGAGCCTCCGCTTCGCAGTTGCGAGAGGCGGCCATTTTTTTTGTGAAGCAGGTGTTTTTTTCCGGCGATGCCAACCACTATCGTGTGCTGGGGGTCGATTCTGACGCGAGCATCGATCAGATTAAAGAGCATCATCGTTTATTGATGCATTTGTTTCACCCTGACCGGGAGGGTACAGAGGAAAGCTGGGAAGATGTTTATGCTACCCGGGTTAATCAGTCCTATAACGTCCTGCGTAAGTCCGAATCACGCCAACAGTATGATGCTGCGCTCAAAATAACCGCACAGCAGAAATCCATTCCTCTTCCGGTAAGACGGAAGCATTATTATGCTTCCCAGTCTCAGGTAGGGAAGCCTGATTCCTCTGGAATACGACTGCCATTAGTGGTTGCGCGTAATCTCCCCCAGTTTGTGCTGGGCGGTATGGCTGTGCTGGCATTTTCGGTGATATATCTGGTCTATTTGCCTGGGGCTGGTGATGTT
>JAUYSN010000396.1 GCA_030696235.1 Sulfuricella sp.
GAGCTGGGGGAAATGGCGAGCCCCGGCAAGGCGCTGATGACCGGTTTCGATCCCAAGGACTTGCGCGTGGTAGCGAGCATTCCCCAGTACAAGCTGGCGGATGTGCGCCGCGCCGCCCGCGCCCAGGTGGAGTTTCCCTCCTTCAACAAGTGGGTCACGGCCAAGGCGGTGACTCTCCTGCCCGCCGCCGACGTTAAAACTCATACCACTCGCGTGCGCCTCGATTTGCCGGAAGACATCCGCGACGTCTATCCCGGCATGTTTGCGCGCGCTCACTTTGCCGTCGGCCGGGCGAAGAAGCTGCTGGTGCCTGTGCCGGCCATCGTCAGGCGCAGCGAAGTGACCGCCGCATACGTGGTTGACGCGAAAGGCGGCGTGACCTTCCGCCAGATCCGTCTGGGCGAGCCGGCTGCCGACGGCATGGTCGAAGTCCTGGCCGGCCTTTCCGCCGGGGAAACGGTGGCGCTGGAGCCGGTCAAGGCGGGGATATATCTGAAGGGAAAGCAGTGATGGGGAATGGGTAATGAGTAAAGACACCCCCCCATCACCCATCACCCATCACCCATCACCGTACATGGGTATCTCCGGCCGTATCGCCAAAACCTTCCTGCAGTCGCAGATGACGCCGCTGATCGCGCTCATCGCCTTCCTGCTCGGCCTGTTCGCCGTGATGGTGACGCCGCGCGAGGAAGAGCCGCAGATCAACGTCACCATGGCGAACGTGTTCATTCCTTTCCCCGGTGCTTCCGCCAAGGACGTGGAGAGTCTGGTGGCGACGCCGGCCGAGCAGGTGCTGTCGCTGATCACCGGCATCGAGCACGTCTACTCCGTTTCGCGCCCCGGCATGGCGGTGCTTACCGTGCAGTACAAGGTGGGCGAGGACCGTACCCAGGCTTTGGTGCGCCTGTACGACACGGTCCAGTCGCACCGCGACTGGGTCTCCCCCAATCTCGGCGTAGGCGAGCCGATCATCAAGCCGGTCGGCATCGACGATGTGCCGATTGTCAGCCTCACCCTGTGGACGGAGGACGCCGCCCGCGGCGCCTACGAGTTGCGGCAGGTGGCCCATGCCGCCGAAATTGAACTGAAGCGGATCAAGGGCACGCGCGAAGTGAAAACCCTGGGCGGGTCGAACCGCGTGGTGCGGGTGATTATGGATGCGGAACGGATGAATGCCTACCGTGTTTCCGCCCAGGACATCCGCGATGCCCTGCAGGTCAGCAACGCTTCCCAGCCTTCCGGCACGCTGGTCGAGAACAACCGTGAACTGCTGGTGCAGACCGGCACCTTCCTGTCCAGCAGCGCGGACGTCAAGCAACTGGTGGTGGGGGTTGCCGAGGGGCGGCCGGTATTCATGACCGACGTGGCGCGGGTGGAGGATGGGCCCGACCAGCCCGGCCGCTACGTCTGGCTGGGCACCGGCCCGGCGGCGGCCGACAAGAAAATTGCCGGCAAGGGCGAATTTCCGGCGGTGACCCTGGCGGTGTCGAAGAAGCCGGGCGAGAACGCGGTGGATGTCGCCGAGCGCGTCATCAGGCGCGTCGAACAGTTGCACGGCACCATCATCCCCGATGGCGTCCACGCCACGGTCACGCGCAACTACGGCGAAACCGCCAACGACAAGGCGCAGAAACTGATCGGCAAGCTGATCTTCGCCACCGCCTTCGTGGTGCTGCTGGTGCTGATGGCGCTGGGCAAGCGCGAGGCGCTGATCGTCGGCGTGGCGGTGCTGCTGACCCTGGCTGCGACATTGTTCGCTTCCTGGGCGTGGGGCTTCACCCTCAACCGGGTGTCGCTGTTCGCGCTGATTTTCTCCATCGGCATCCTGGTCGACGACGCCATCGTGGTGGTGGAAAACATCCACCGCCGCCGCGAACTGGAACCCGGCAAGCCCCTGACCGAGGTGATTCCCGAGGCAGTGGACGAAGTCGGCGGCCCGACCATACTGGCCACCCTGACCGTGATCGCAGCACTGTTGCCGATGGCTTTCGTCTCCGGCCTGATGGGGCCGTACATGAGCCCAATCCCGATCAACGCCAGCATCGGCATGCTGATCTCGCTGGCCATCGCCTTCATTGTCACGCCCTGGCTGGCGCTCAAACTCCTGGCGCACAAGCACGGCGCGCCGAGCCATAGCGAACTCGGCGCGGAGAGCCGATTGTTCGGTTTCTTCAGCACAGGTCTGACACCTTTCCTCAATCGCGAGCAGGGCAAGGGCAACCGCAAGAAATTATGGCTGGCGATCATCGGAATGATCGTTTTTGCGATCCTGCTGGCGGTATTCAAGATCGTCATCATGAAAATGCTGCCGTTCGACAACAAGTCCGAATTCCAGGTGGTGGTGGACATGCCGGTGGGCACCCCGCTGGAGCAGACCGCGCGGGCGATGCGCGAAATCGGCGGCTATCTGTCTACCGTGCCGGAGGTGACCGATTACGAGGCCTACGTGGGCACCGCCTCGCCCATCAATTTCAACGGCCTGGTGCGCCAGTATTACCTGCGCAGCGGCAGCGAAATGGGCGATATCCAGGTGAACCTGGTGGACAAGCACCATCGCGACCGCAAGAGCCACGAAATTGCTTCCGCGGTGCGCCCCGAAATCGAGCGCATCGCTGCTCGGCATCAGGCCAAGGTCAAGGTGGTGGAAGTGCCGCCGGGCCCGCCGGTGATGTCGCCGATCGTCGCTGAAGTTTACGGGCCGGACTATGAAGGCCAGATGAAGGTGGCGAAGCAGGTGCGCGCCCACTTCGCCAAAACCGCCGATATCGTGGCGATCGACGATACCATCGAGGAGGACGCGAACAAGTTTGTCCTGCGTGTCCTGCAAGGCAAGGCGGCTCTGATGGGCGTGGCGCAGAAGGACGTGGTGGCGGTGATGCGCTTGGGGCTGTCCGGCGAAGACGTGACGCCGGTGCACGATGGCGAGTCCAAGTTCGAAGTGCCGGTGCGGCTGACGCTGGCGCCGGAGCGGCAAAGCAGCCTGGACGAACTGCTCAAGCTCAACGTGCGGGCGCAGGATGGCACGCTGGTGCCGCTGTCGGAGCTGGTCAGCGTGGAGCAACTCGCGCGCGAGAAATCCATTTACCACAAGGACCTGCTGCCGGTGGTGTTCGTCGTCGGTGACATGGCCGGCAAGCTGGACAGCCCCCTTTACGGCATGTTCTCGATCCGCTCCGCGATCGCCGGGATGAAACTGGCCGAGGGCGGGACTCTGGGCGATTATTTCATC
>JAUYSN010000397.1 GCA_030696235.1 Sulfuricella sp.
TATGAAAGCATCATGATTTTCCCGCCTTTCGTCAATGATGTCGATGATGGCAGGAAGACTTGGGAAAAGCCATTCAAGAATGGCAAAAACTTCGCCAGTTGTTTTGATGGTGGCGGCAAGAATGTTGCGGGTAATTATCCCCAATTCGATAACGCCAGCGGCAAAGTCGTGACTTTCGAGGGCGCCCTTAACGCCTGCCTGAAGGCGAACGGCGAGGCGGAGCTGAAGTACGGCAGCACGGTCATGGGGCTGCTGGTTTCTTATACAAAAAGTCTGTCGGACGGCATGAAGGTTAACGTCAAGGTGGAGGGTCCTGCTGCCCTGGCTGCGTACGAAAAGGGCAAGACCCATTACTATAGCCGCCGTGGCCAGCTGAATTTTTCCTGCGCGACCTGCCATATCGATAATGTCAGCAACTTCGTCCGCAGCGAACAGCTATCCCCGATGATCGGCCAAGCCGCCCATTGGCCCGAGTTCCGTGCCGGCACCGAACTCACCACGCTGCAAAGACGCTTTCAGCAATGTAATAGCCAGACCCGTGCTGCGCCGCTGGAATTTAACAGCGAAGAGTACAACAACCTCGAATATTTCCTCACCTACATGAGCAACGGCCTGCCGATGCAGACGCCGGTGTTCCGCAAGTAAGCCACTCGGGCCAGGGGCGCGGGACTGGAGGCTGGAGGCGGTTGTCGCTTCGCGTTTTCCTCTTGCCCCTCGCCTCGCGCCTCTTTCCTGATTTGGAGTTCCCATGTCCATGAACCGCCGCGAATTTCTGCAGATCCTGGCAGTGGCCGCCGCATCCGGCTTCGCACTGAACAGCCGGCAGGCCCTGTCTGCCAGCCACGCAGGAAGTTTCTACGATTTGCCCTCATATGGCAATGTCTCTTTGCTGCACATTACCGATTGCCATGCTCAGTTGATGCCGATTTATTTCCGTGAACCCAACGTGAATATAGGCCTGGGCACCAGCCTCAACAAGCCGCCGCACCTGGTGGGCGAGAAACTGCTCAAGGCATTCGGCATCCGGCCCGGCACGGTCGAGGCCTACGCTTTTACAGTCCTCGATTTCGAAAAGGCCGCCCGCACCTACGGCAAGGTCGGCGGTTTTGCCCACCTCGCCGGACTGGTGAAGAAAGTTCGCGCCAACCGTCCGGGGTCCT
>JAUYSN010000400.1 GCA_030696235.1 Sulfuricella sp.
TCTACGAACCTGCCGTTCGTGCTGGAGCGCCGCCTGTTCGTATTGCCGCCGCGCGGGGAGGGCAAAAGTCTGGTCTGGCGCCTGCTGGAACTGGTGCTGATGTATTTCACCGTCGGCGGCATCGCCTGGCTGGTGGAAAAAAACCTCGGCCCGGTTCAGCCGCAACACTGGGAGTTCTACGCCACGACAGCGTGCCTGTTCCTGGTGTTCGCTTATCCCGGCTTCGTTTACCGCTTTCTCTGGCGCCGCAAGGGTGCCACCTGACCCGACTTCCACGCACAGTAGATCCTATGGTTTTTTGCAAGCCTGAAATCCGATTTTTTTGGGGTCAAAGGGTTTATTGGAAGTCCACACCGCAAAAGCGATGCGAAGTAGCTTGCGGGCAATGATGACGATGGCCTCGGTGGTGGCAAAGCCTTTCGCCCGTAACGCCATGTAGATGGGCTTGAAGGTCTTGGTTTTGGCTGCACTTTGCGCCGCCAGGTAGATCAGTCGTCGATCTTCGGCGTTGCCCTGTTTGGTCAGACGCCGCTGGCCGACTTTATTGCCGGAATCCTTCGGGCGCGGGTCCATTCCATACGCCGCCACCACCGCATCGCTATTGGTGAACGGTGTACGATTTAAGCAAGTAGCCCGGATGCAGCGTAGCGAAATCCGGGGATACCAAACCAACTATTCCCCGAAACCTTTCCCATCTTCTTCCGGTGTCCCCGCCCATTCAGGCGCAAGAATTCCCTGGCGAACGTAACGGTGGAACGAGGAATGCGGCCAATCCGCCACACGCTTCACCAAGCCGTGCTTGACCGGGTTGAAATGAATGTAATCCACGTGGTGCTGAAAATCCATGTCATCGGCGACGGTGTGCTCCCAATAACGCCGTTGCCACAGCGCGTATTCGCCCTTTCGGTTGCGCGCGACGGTCAGGCCGGATTTTACGACCGAACGGGTGAATGCGCTCTTGATTGCGCGCCACCGGCCGGGGAAATCGTCGTCGCCTGGCGGCAGCGTCCAAATGGTGTGAAGGTGATCGGGAAGTATGACGATGGCGTCAATCCGGAACGGGTGCTGGCGGCGAACGGTGCGGAACGCTTCGCGTAGCGGGGCGATATGTTCCACCAGAACACGGGATGATCGGTCCAGCAGGGTGGCGGTGAAAAAGAAGGTTCCGCCCGGCAGGCGGTTGCGGCGGTAGAGAACCATGGTGGGATGTTAACCCGGATTCCGCTGCGCTGCATCCAGGCTACATATTTTTCCGACATCCTTGTTCATCAATTCGGCAATGACCTCCGGCTTCTGGAACGGCAGGGCGTGGTCGGCGCCCTGGATCAGGTGGCAGGCCCAGTCGTTTCGGCCTGCCGCTATCTCCTGGCACAGTTGGTAAACCGCAGGGTGGGAGCGGCCGCCGATGAAGCTGCTGACGTTGGCCTGAACAGCGATCAATTGCTTCCGGTCGAGGCGTTTGGCGGCGTGGGATACGCACTCGATGGCGCAGGCCAGACCTGCCGGGCGGTGAGACAATCGCTCGCGGATGATTTCTTCGTTCTTCGAGCCGCGGCTGCGGTTGGGGGCGACGGCGTCGAGGAACAGTTCCAGCCCTTCCCCCACGTTTTCAAGGTTGCGCAGCCGCTTGGCGGCGTGCAGGATCAAGTCGCGCGAGAGGATCGCTTCTTCCTCGTTCATCTT
>JAUYSN010000402.1 GCA_030696235.1 Sulfuricella sp.
GGCATGCACGGCGTCGCGACCGCCACCGTGGCGGCGCGTTACGGGCTGGAATGCGTGGTTTACATGGGCAGCGAGGACATCAAGCGCCAAGCGCCTAACGTCTACCGCATGAAGCTGCTAGGTGCCACCGTGGCGCCGGTCGAATCCGGCTCGAAAACCCTCAAGGATGCCTGCAACGAGGCGATACGCGACTGGGTCACCAACGTCGAAAGCACCTTTTACGTGTTCGGCACCGCTGCGGGTCCGCATCCCTACCCCATGATGGTGCGCGATTTCCAGTCGGTCATCGGCGAGGAAGCCAAAAAACAGATGCCGGAAATGACCGGCCGCCAGCCGGATGCGGTGATTGCCTGCGTTGGCGGCGGATCCAACGCCATCGGCCTGTTCTACCCCTACATCACCGACGAGAGCGTCAAGCTGATCGGCGTGGAAGCGGCCGGTCTCGGCCTCGAAACCGGCAAGCACGCCGCACCGCTGAATGCCGGTACGCCCGGCGTGCTGCACGGCAACCGTGTCTACCTGATGCAGGATGCCAACGGCCAGATCATCGAAACCCATTCCATCTCGGCCGGCCTGGACTACCCCGGCGTCGGCCCAGAGCATTGCTGGCTCAAGGACAGCGGCCGCGCCGAATACGTCGCGGTGACCGATGCCGAGGCGCTGCAGGCCTTCCACGACCTGTGCCGCTTCGAGGGCATCATTCCGGCGCTGGAATCGAGCCATGCGCTGGCCTACGCCGCCAAGCTCGCCCCCACCCTGCCGCGCGACAAGATTCTGCTGGTCAACCTGTCCGGCCGCGGCGACAAGGACATGAACACGGTGGCAGAGTTGTCGGGAATCAAGTTCTAGGAACAGCTATGTCACGCATTGCAGCCACTTTCAGCACCCTCAAGCAGCAGGGCAAAAAAGCCCTGATCCCCTTCATCACCGCAGGTGATCCCGGGCCGGACAGGACGGTGCCGCTGATGCACCGGCTGGTGGAGGCGGGGGCGAATATCATCGAGTTGGGAGTGCCGTTTTCCGACCCGATGGCGGATGGCCCGACCATCCAGCGCGCGTCCGAGCGGGCGCTCAAGTATGGCGTCAGCCTTCGCGATGTGCTCGGCATGGTGGTCGAGTTTCGTAAGAAGGATATGCTTACTCCGGTGGTGCTGATGGGTTATGCCAATCCGATCGAGGCGATGGGCCATGAGCAGTTCGCAGCCGCTGCGGCAGCGGCCGGAGTGGACGGTGTTCTGACGGTGGATTACCCTCCAGAGGAAAGTGCTTCGTTCGTGGAGCACCTTGGCCGCCATGGCATCGATCCGATCTTCCTGCTGTCGCCTACCACGCCGGAAGCGCGCATGGCGCAGATTGGCAAGCTGGCACGCGGCTTTATCTACTACGTTTCGCTCAAGGGCGTGACGGGTGCGGCTACTCTCGACACCGCCGAAGTGGCGAGGAAAATCCCGCAGATCCGGGCGGCCGTCAGCCTGCCTGTGGGCATCGGTTTCGGTATTCGGGATGGTCAGGCTGCAAGAACCATGTCGCAAATGGCCGATGCGGTGGTGATTGGCAGCCGCATCGTGGAGGAAATCGAGAATTCGACGGCCGAATCTTTGCTGGATAATGTTTACACCCTGGTGAAGAGCTTCCGGGATGCCATGGATGGCAAATGATTCAGTCATCAGTGGTGTAGGGTGCGTTTCACGCACCATGGTGCGTGAAACGCACCCTACTCGCTGATCTCTGACTACTACCGAAGGAAAGACAATGAGCTGGTTCCAGAAACTGTTACCCCCCAAAATCAAGCGCAAGGTAGAGGGCGCCAAGAAAAGCATGCCCGAGGGCTTGTGGAGCAAATGCCCTTCCTGCGAGGCAGTGCTGTACCGCGCCGACCTCGAAAAAAACATGGAGGTGTGTCCAAAGTGTAGCTATCACAACCGTCTGTCGGCACGGATGCGGCTCGATTTGCTGCTCGATCCGGAAGGCCGTTTCGAAATCGGAGCGGAACTGCAGCCGGTGGATTTTCTCAAATTCAAGGACAGTAAGCGTTACTCCGACCGCCTGACTGAAGCGCAGCGCGATACCAGCGAATCCGATGCGCTGGTGGTGATGCAGGGCAGTATTAAAACCTTGCCCCTGGTGGTGGCGGCGTTCGAGTTCAAGTTCATGGGCGGCTCGATGGGGTCGGTGGTGGGCGAACGCTTCGTGCGCGGCGTTCAGGTCTGCATCGAGCAGAATCTGCCGTTCGTGTGTTTCTCCGCCAGCGGCGGTGCGCGCATGCAGGAAGGCCTGACCTCGCTGATGCAGATGGCCAAGACCAGCGCTGCGCTGACCCAGCTCTCCAAAGCCAGACTGCCGTTCATCTCGGTGCTGACCGATCCGACCATGGGTGGCGTTTCCGCCAGCTTCGCCATGCTCGGCGACACCATCATTGCCGAACCCAATGCCCTGATCGGTTTCGCCGGTCCCCGCGTGATCGAGCAGACGGTGCGCGAAACATTACCGGAAGGCTTTCAGCGTTCCGAATTCCTGCTTGAGCATGGCGCGGTTGATATGATCGTGGACCGGCGCGAACTGCGCGAGCGGCTGGCCAACCTGATTACCATGATGATGCGGCTGCCGCCGGCACAGTCCTGAGTAGAAAGTCCTGAGTCCTGAGTGAAAAACCCGATCCAGGCTGTTCTTCCATGAACTCAGCGGCGTAGGGCGGAAAAGCGTAGCGCCTTCCGCCGTATGGGAATTCATGCGGCGGATAACGCTTAGCTCATCCGCCCTACGCTCGATAACAGCCGAGTTAACAGTCCATAACGGAGAGAAAATGGCTCGGCTGACAGAGCAGGAACAACAGTGGTAGGGCGCAATAGCGAAGCGTATTGCGCCGAACATCCGGTGGGTTACGCTACGCTAACCCACCCTACGGAGCGAAATAGCCTGGCCGAGTGGTTAAGCTATTTAGAACAGCTGCACCCCAAAACCATCGACCTCAGCCTCGATCGGGTGGCCGAGGTCAGGCATCGCCTCGACCTTAACCCCTCATTCCCCATCATCACTGTCGCCGGCACCAACGGCAAAGGCTCGACCTGCGCCATGCTGGAAGCGATCCTGCTGGCCGCAGGCTACCGTGTTGGCCTGTACACTTCGCCGCACCTGTTGCGCTATAACGAGCGGGTGCGGATTAATGGCGAAGAGGCGAGCGATGCAGCCTTGTGCGAAGCATTTGCCGCAGTCGAGCAGGCGCGCGGAGAGATGTCACTGACCTATTTCGAATTCGGCACCCTGGCCGCGGTATGGCTGTTTGCCCGCGCCGGACTGGATGCGGTGATACTCGAAGTTGGGCTGGGAGGCAGGCTGGACGCGGTTAATGCTTTCGACACCGACTGTGCGGTGCTGACCAGCGTGGACTTTGACCACATGGATTATCTCGGTGACAGCCGCCTGGCGATCGGTTATGAAAAAGCCGGAATTTTCCGCGCAGGCAAGCCGGCTGTTTGCGGCGAGTTTGACGTGCCTTACAGCGTATTGGCCCATGCCGAGAAAATCGGCGCGGACCTGCGCCGGATCGGCCCCGATTTCGGCTACGACGGCCTGGAGCCGAACCAGTGGCGTTTTACGAGCAGGGACGGGCTGCGCCTGTCGCTGCCTTATCCTGCCTTGCGCGGCGCCTATCAACTAAGCAATGCTTCAGCCTGCCTGGCCGCGCTGGAGCAGCTCAGGGCACGGCTGCCGGTGGCCCACGACGACATCCGCCGCGGCTTGCTGGAGGCGGTAGTGCCTGGCCGCTTTCAGGTGCTGCCAGGGCGACCGCAGCGGATTTTCGATGTGGCCCATAATCCCCATGCGGCGAAGGCTCTGGCCGAAAATCTTCGTGCCATGCCGCCGACGGGGAAGACCATCGCCGTTTTCGCCATGTTGCGCGACAAGGATATCGCCGGGGTCGTGCGGGCGATGCAGGGACAAGTGGACCTGTGGCTGGTCGCCGGGATCGGCCAGCCGCGCGGCGCGAGCGCCGAGGAAATGCTGCGGGTCATGGAACAGGAGGGTTTGGCGCAGCGGGCCGAGGCGTTCCCGTCGGTGGCGGAAGCTTATCGCCATGCCTGTGCCAAGGCGGCCGAAGATGATAAAATTCTTGTCTTTGGTTCTTTTTACACCGTCGCGGAAGCGATGGCAGGGGGATGACGGATTTATGGCGAATCAGCATGCGATGAGGGACGAGGAAGCCCAGCTCAGGCGGCGGGCAAGACGGCGCCTGATCGGGGCGGTTACCCTGGTTACGGTGATGGTAGTCGTCCTGCCCATGGTGCTGGACGGCGAGTCCAGACAGTCCGGCCAGGATATCGCCATCAACATTCCATCACCGGGCTCGAGCGGGGAGTTTGCTTCCAAGGTAGTGCCCGCCCCCGTGCAAGCGAAGTCACCCCCTGCTTCGCCCGATCCGCAAACCGAGAAGGCCGTGCAGGCGCAGGTCCCAGCCGAAATGCAAACCCCGCAAGTTGCGCCCCCCGTTTCGCCTGCCAAGGCCGAAGAACCCGCCAAAGCGCCTGCGGCAGCAGCTTCTGCTGAGCCGGCCCCGGCGGTCAAGGAACCCGCTTCCCAGCCGAAACACAAGGATGAGAAATCCTCTGCTGCTAC
>JAUYSN010000424.1 GCA_030696235.1 Sulfuricella sp.
TTCCGGGGATACCGCCGGCGACAAGAACCGCGTAGTCGGCTACGCCGCCTTCGCCTTCACCGAGGAGAACAGCCGTGCCCACTGAAAAAGGCCAAATTCTGATTCCGATTGCCCGCGCCACCATCTCTCAGGCGCTGGGGAAGCCGATGCAGGCGCGAGAAGATGCCGCATGGCTCAAGGAACTGGGCGCCTGCTTCATCACTCTGACCCAGCAAGGTGAACTGCGCGGCTGCATCGGCAGCCTGGAGGCGCACCGTCCGCTGCTGCAGGACGTCAAGGCCAACACCTATGCGGCTGCTTTCCGCGACCCGCGTTTCTCGCCGCTGACGCTGGGCGAGCTGGACTATACTGAAGTCGAGGTTTCCCTGCTTTCGCCGATGCAGCCGATAAGCTTCTGCGATGAGCGCGAAGCCCTCGCTCAGTTGCGCCCCGGCATCGACGGCGTGGTGTTCGAGTTCGGCGCCTACCGCAGCACCTTCCTGCCGCAGGTGTGGGAGCAGCTGCCGGAATGCGGGATTTTCATGGCCCACCTCAAACGCAAGGCGGGGCTGCCCCCGGATTTCTGGGCCGAGGAGGTCAAACTGTCATGCTACACAGTGAGCAAATGGAAAGAATCGGAACTGATATGAATGGAAATTACCCGGCCCGCTGGTGGCACAAGCTCGATGACGGGCGCATCCAGTGCGACCTGTGCCCGCGCGACTGCAAGCTGCACGAGGGCCAGCGCGGCCTGTGCTTCGTACGCATGATGGAAAACGGCCAGATGGTGCTGACCACCTACGGCCGCTCCTCCGGCTTCTGCATCGATCCGATCGAGAAAAAACCCCTCAACCATTTTTATCCCGGTACCAGCGTGTTCTCCTTCGGCACTGCGGGCTGCAACCTGGCCTGCAAGTTCTGCCAGAACTGGGACATCAGCAAAGCCAAAGACATGGACCGCCTGATGGATCAGGCCTCGCCCGCGGCGATCGCTGCCGCGGCGGAAAAATACGGCTGCAAGAGCGTGGCTTTCACCTACAACGACCCGGTGATCTTCGCCGAATATGCCATGGACACCGCCGATGCTTGCCATGCGCGCGGCATCAAGACTGTGGCGGTAACCGCCGGCTACATGCACGAGCAGGCGCGGCGCGAGTTTTACGCCAAAATGGACGCCGCCAACGTCGACCTCAAGGGCTTCACCGACGACTTTTATAAAAATCTGTGCAGCGGCCACCTCCAGCCCATTCTCGACACCCTGGTTTACCTGCGGCGCGAAACGAATGTCTGGCTCGAGATCACCACCCTGATCATCCCCGGCCACAACGACACGGACGAGGAACTCACCGCCCTGAGCCGCTGGGTGTTCAAGGAACTGGGCGCGGACGTGCCGCTGCACTTTTCGGCCTTCCATCCCGACTACAAGATGATGGATGTGCCGTCCACGCCTTCCGCAACGCTGACTCGTGCACGGCACATCGCCATGAAGGAAGGCCTGCGTTACGTCTATACCGGCAACGTGCACGACCCGGCAGGCGACACCACCTATTGCCCGTCGTGCAAGAAACCCCTGATCGAGCGCGACTGGTACCAGATCAACGCCTACCGCCTGACCGATGACGGCCATTGCCCGAGTTGCGGCACGGCGATTGCCGGGCGCTTCGAGAAGTTCGTCGAAGCATTCGGCTCGCGCCGCATCCCGGTGGTGATGAGCGCCTTTCATCCTGCTGAACCATGATTTCCCGACTGGTGCATATCCCCGCCGGGCCGTCCGGCACGATCAGCCTGGAAGGCATGCTGGAGCTGCCTGACAACGCGACCGGGGTGGTGCTGTTTGCACACGGCAGCGGCAGCAGCCGCCTCAGCCCGAGGAACAACTACGTCGCGCGCGTGCTGCGTGACGCTGGCCTGGGCACACTGCTGATCGACCTGCTGACGCTGCATGAAGATACGGATTACGCCACCCGCTTCGACATCCCGCTTCTGACCCGACGGCTGCTGGCCGCAACCCGCTGGCTGCAAAGCGAACCGGCCACGCTATCCCTCGCCATCGGCTATTTCGGCGCCAGCACCGGCGCGGCGGCGGCTTTACAGGCTGCCGCGGAAGAAGGCAGGAAAATTGCCGCCGTGGTTTCCCGTGGCGGTCGCCCCGACCTTGCCGGAGAAGAAGCCCTGAACCGGGTTGCCGCCCCTACCCTGCTGATCGTGGGCGGTTTCGACGACGTGGTGATCGGCCTCAACCAGGAAGCCCATCGTGCCCTGCGCTGCGAGAAGGAATTGATCGTCATCCCCGGTGCTACCCACCTGTTCGAGGAGCCGGGCACGCTGGAACAGGTGGCAAAGCACGCCGCCCACTGGTTCGGCAAGTTCATGCCGCGTTCTGGCGCAGGATCGCGATAACCTCTTCGTCCTCCACCTGCGGGAAATCCATGTAGAACTGCCCAACCGCCTGGAACCATTCCGGCGCTTCCAGGCAGACCACCTCGTCAGCGTAGGGCGCGACCTTCTCCAGCGTATCGGGAGGCGAAACCGGCACGGCGCAAATCAGCTTGGCCGGGTTCTTCGCGCGCAAGGCATGCAGCGCCGAAATCATGGTCGCACCGGTAGCCAGGCCATCGTCAAGCACGATCACGACGCGCCCGGCCGGATCGATCGGCGGCCTGATCGGCGTATATTGCGCACGACGGTTACGCATGGTTTCCATCTGCGTCTTCTTCTCGGCTTCGAGATATTCCGGCGAAGCGCCCGCCTGCGCCGCATAATCCGCGATATAGGTCCAACCGCTTTCATCGATGGAACCGACGGCGAATTCCGGGTTGTAAGGCGCGCGCAGCTTCCTCACCAGCACCACATCGACCTCGCCACCCAAGGCATCGGCAACAATCCGGGCCATCGGCACAGCGCCGCGCGGAATCGCCAGCACCAGCGGATTCTTCCCTTTATAGACAGCAAGCCGCCCCACCAAGCGGCGAGCGGCTTCATTACGGTCACGAAATGGCATATTGCCTCCTTGATTAATTCTAGTCATTTTCAGGAGGTTTTCTTGACGAAAAGACAGTAATCATTAAAATACCCGCATCCCCTCATAAGCAAAAATGATGCGTTCCTACAAAACTTTCCTGCTCGGCGGATTCCTGTTGCTTTCCAGCATGGCTAGCACAGCCGACGGCATGGCCGCTGAAGCGCCGCAACAAACCGCATTCGCCAGCTCGATCGACAAGGCGTCGGAAATGCTGATGTATGCTCTGAGCCTGGTCGGAGTCAACTACAAGTACGGCGGGAAGTCGCCCGAAACCGGCCTGGATTGCAGCGGCTTCGTCAGCCACGTCTACCAGCAGGCCGCCGGCCTGGTCCTGCCGCACAACGCCCGCGCCATCAGCATGTTCGGAAAGAAAATCGCCATTTCAGAACTCCAGCCCGGCGACCTGGTGTTTTACAACACCATGCGCCACACCTACTCCCATGTCGGCATCTATCTTGGCGACAACCGTTTCATCCATTCCGGCCGCACCGGCAGCAGCGTCGAAGTCGTCAACATGAACGACAGCTACTGGGTCAAGCGCTTCAACGGCGCACGCCGCATGGTCACTTCCCGTTTGCCTTTTGCAGCTTCGAACGAATAAGCGGCAGCGCAGCTAGCGCCGCTTTCTCCCCTTCCATGATGGCCAGATGCTTCTGGTCGAACTCGGTCGCACCGATCGTGCCAGTTTGCGGCCTGATCACCACGTCCGCTTCGGCCAGTTCATAGCGCCCGATGGTCTGCCCCATGATGTTGAAAGCCTGCAAAAAGATGTCGATGGTGTCGTTCAGCTTGGCATTCTTCGGCTTGCCCGAGATATCCACCGCGATCACGACATCCGCCCCCATTCCGCGCGCAGCCCTGACCGGCACCGGGCTTACCAGCCCGCCGTCGACGTACTCCTTGCCGCCGATATTGACCGGCTGAAACACGCCGGGAATGCTGCTCGACGCGCGTACCGCCATGCCGGTGTTTCCACGCCGGAACACCGCCATCTCGCCGGTTTGCAATTCGGTGGTGACGGCGGCAAAAGGCTTGTTCATCCGTTCGATGACGCGGTTCTGCAGTGCCCTGTTGATGAAATTCTGCAGCATCTCCCCCTTGATGAAGCCCCGGTCGGGCAAGACCCAATCCCCCACGCTCTCCTGCTCCAGCTGAAAAGCGATTTTCTGCAGCTCGAAACCGGTGTAGCCGCCGGCATACAGCGCCCCGACCACGCTGCCGGCGCTGGTGCCCACCACCATATCCGGCACGATGCCGTGCGCCTCCAGCGTCTTGATCACGCCGATGTGGGCAAACCCGCGCACCGCGCCGCCGCCCAGCACCAGTGCGACTTTCGGTGCCGGCGATTTGGGCGCGGGCTGAACCTTGGGGATGGGCGCATCCATTACTCCTGGCGAGGTGGCGCAGCCCGAGAGCATCAGCAGGCAGGAAACAAGTGCAGCGGCATAGCCTTTGTGCATATCAAACACCGTGATTATCCAAAACCCTTAATTGTAATGAATATTCCCTCACCAAGACATTATCGGCCGATTTATTTGCGGTTCGTCTTATGGATTTATTTCTCCATTTAAATTTTCTCTTGCTAATGCGAATTATTATCATTAGTATTTCAACATGCTTATCGATATCGGAGACACCCCATGAAGATCGTGATTGATGCCTGGCTCGAAAGGAAGGATCCGCAAATACGTTTTCTCGACGGCGACAACGCATCCGTGCTGATGCAGATGGGCCCGGCGCTCACTCAGCGGCTGCTTGAGTATGGCGAAATCAGCGTCGAGGACCTGCAAAACCCGCTCAACCACGATCTTGTGGCCCTGGTTTTCAGGATGCTGGGGATCCCCGTCACCAACGAAATGTTTTGACCTGTTTACCCCTCAATTACTCAATGAAAGGAAACCCATGATTCACCAAGCCCGCAAACTTGCCGCCTCGCTCGCATGCCTTGGCGCCACCCTGACCTTCTCGGCCCATGCCGTGGAATACCCGATCGGCACTCCGCAGCAGCGCAACGGCATGGAAATCGCCGCCGTCTACCTGCAGCCGGTCACCATGGAGCCGGACGGCATGATGCGCAAGGCCGAAGAATCCGACGTGCACATGGAGGCCGACATCCACGCACTGGCCAGCAACCCCAACGGCTTTGAGGAAGGCGCCTGGATGCCCTACCTGGCGGTCAAATACGAGGTTACCAAGCAGGGCGGCAACGAGAAAATCGCGGGAGACTTCATGCCGATGGTGGCCAACGACGGCCCGCACTACGGCGACAACGTCAAGCTCAAAGGGCCGGGCAAATACCACGTCAAATACATCATCTCTCCGCCTTCCGCCAATCCGCACAGCCATTTCGGCCGCCACACCGACCGCCTGACCGGCGTGCGGCCATGGTTCAAGCCATTCGAGGTGGAGTACGAATTCACCTATGTCGGCATCGGCAAGAAGGGGGGCTACTAACATGCCACCCTTCAGCCCCGGCAAGCTGGCGGCGGCCTTGGCCGGCATCATGCTGGCCAGCACTGTCCCCGCCTTCGCCGCAGACCCTTCCCAGGCGGAACTGTTGAAAGAACTGCGCCGGCTGAGCGAGCGTCTGGAAAAACTGGAAACGCGCAACGCGGAGCTGGAGAAAAGGCTCCAACCCGCCCCGACTAAGGAAGAAGTCCAATTAGCGCAACGCGTCAAGGCGCTGGAAGAGAACAACGCCAAACTGGAAGCGGCGCTGGACGACGACCGACTGAGCGAGAACCAGCCAGAGCTGGCGACACGCTTGAAAGCCGTGGAATACCAGTCGCTCGGCATGCTTAAACAGGCGCGCACGGTGGAAGCGCTGGACGGCGTCACTGCCGGCATCAGCCTGACCACGGTAGCCCAAGGCGCGAGAAGTGTGCCCGCCGACGCAGGCGTCGGATCAAGCCAGCTCAACTACCGCGGCGATGTTTTCGTCAGCCTGCCCATGCCGACGATCGGCGACACCGACAGCAAGATCTTCGCCCAATTCCGCATGGGGCAAGGCAACGGCCTGAACGCGCTGTCCAACGTGTTCGCCAAGCCCAATGCCAGCGCGTTCCGCGTCGCGGGGGTGAGCCAGCCTGACGACAGCGTCGCGATCCTCGGCCAGGCCTGGTACCAGGCCACCATTCCGCTGCCGTTCGGCGGCTTCAAGCCGCGCTCGCGGGAAAGCCTGGAGATCAATTTCGGCAAGATGGACCCGTTCGTGTTCTTCGACCAGAATGCCGCCGCCAACGATGAAACCCGCCAGTTTCTCAATACCGTGTTCGTGCACAACGCGCTGCTCGACGCAGGTGGGGATATCGGCGTCGATGCCAACGGCTTCTCGCCGGGGCTGCGCGTCTCCTATTTTAATGAGAAGGCAAAGCCCGAAAACTGGTGCCTCTCCCTTGGCGTGTTCGGGGCGGGCCAGGGCGCCAACTACGTCAAGTACTTCAGCTCCCCGCTGGTGATCGCCCAGGCCGAAACCCAGCAGAAGTTCTTCGGCGGGCTGACCGGAAACTACCGCCTCTATGCCTGGAACAACGGCCAGGGGCCGGATTATGACGGCGCCGCCAGCTCCCACGGCGGCTGGGGGGTGAACTTCGACCAGCGTATCGGCGACGGCGTCACCGCATTCGGCCGCTACGGTCAGGGCGCCAAAGGGAAACTGCGCTTCGACCGCGCCGTATCGCTGGGGGCGGAGATCGGCGGCAGCTACTGGAGCCGCGGCGGCGACGCCGCCGGCATGGCCTTCGGCGCGCAGCGCATCAGCGCCAATTTCCGCAACGATTCATCGGCCCTGGACGCAAACGGCGACGGCAGTCCCGATTACGGCTACACCGCGCAAGGCTGGGAAAAGGTAACTGAGCTTTACTACCGCTACCGCATCAACAAGCAGTTCGAACTGTCGCCGGACTTCCAGTTGATCCAGAACCCAGCGGGCAACGGCGCCGCATCGAGCGTGAAGATTCTCGGGCTGCGGGCACAATTGATGTACTAATAAAGAGAGACCACGATGAAAGCACGGCGCAACAACTCAACCCGGAGCATTGTAGCAGCACTGGCGCTCGCCGCCGCACTGCCTCTCACAGCCGTGGCGGACGAACTGCCTACCTTCCAGCTCACGGCGAAGGGCGGACGCTTTTTTCCTGAAACCATCGAAGCTCCGGCCGGAAAGAAATTCAGGATCGCCATCAAGAACGAAGGCCCCGGGCCGGAAGAATTCGAGAGCATTGAGCTTCGAAAGGAAACCGTGCTCGCGCCCGGCGTCACCCGGACACTGGTGTTCGCGCCGATGAAGCCCGGCACATACAAATTCTTCGGCGAATTCCACCCGGATACCGCCAAGGGACAGATCATCGTCAAATAGGAGATCGTTATGGGAAATACGCTATTCATCGTCTGGCGCGAAAGCGTCGAAGGCATCCTGGTGGTCGGCATCCTCTATGCCTGGCTCAAGGCCCATCCCGAAGGCGCGCGCGGCATGCGCTACCTGTGGGGCGGCGTGGCCGCCGGGCTGGGTCTGGCGGGATTGCTCGCGCTGGCCATGCTGGGGGTATACAGCAGCCTGGACGGCGAGGCGCTGGACTATTTCCAGCTCGGCATGATGCTCGTCGCTGCCGGGCTGATCACGCAGATGGTGTTCTGGATGCGCAAACACGGCCGCGCCTTGAAAAATGAACTTGAAGCCGGCCTGGAACGCGCGGCGGGCGAGGCCAACTGGATAGGGGTATCGGTCATTGCCGCACTCGCGGTTGGGCGCGAAAGCGCGGAAACCGTGATCTTCCTCTATGGCAACGGGATGGGGCAGCAAGGCATGGCGTTCGCGCAGTTCCTCGGCGCCGCCGTGCTGGGCTTTGTGCTCGCGCTCCTCACCTTCTGGCTGCTGGTCAAGGGCGGGCGCACCCTGTCATGGAAAAACTTCTTCCGCATCAGCGAAACCCTGCTCCTGCTGCTTGCCGCCGGGCTACTAGTGGGCGGGGTGGAAAAAATGATCGGCTACGACTGGATTCCGGCATTGGCCGATCCGGTGTGGGATTCCTCCTTCCTGCTCGACGACAACGCGACAGTCGGCAACCTGGTCGCCACGCTCACCGGCTACCGCGCCCACCCGGCCCTGACGCTGGTGCTGGTGTATGCCGCCTACTGGGCGCTGGTGCTCGGCTGGCCGCGGGTACGCCAGCAGGCGGCATGAGCGCGATTGTTTTAACGCCAGATTGGGGCAGCCCAACCAGTCCGGAACCGGATCGGGGCACGTGCCTGCTCTGCGCCATCGTCGGAATGTTGGCAGCGGCGATGACGCTGGCAGTACTGGCCAAGATGCTGTTTCTCGCCCCTGCCGGCCCAACCGTGCTGCCGCTCGACGAAACTTGCAGCCTCAGCCGGGAAACTTGCTCCGTGCGCCTGCCGGACGGCGGAACGCTGAAATTTTCCATCGGCCCGCGCCCTGTTCCACTGCTCCAGACGCTGACGCTCGAAATCCACATCGAAGGCAGCAATATACGGCCTGTGGAGGTAGATTTCAGCGGCGTGGACGTGCCCATGGCTTTCAACCGCGCTTATCCCGCGCCTGCACCCGGCGGGGTTTATACAGCTCAAACCATGCTGCCTCTTTGTGCTTCCGGTCGCATGGTTTGGCAAGCATCCGTGCTGCTGGAAAAAGGCGATAGCCGCCTTCTCGTCCCGTTCCGCTTCGAAACCGAACGCGGCAAATAACAGAATGAGATAAATCATGAAAATGGAACAACCCCTATTCTTCCACCAGGCAATCCAGCCTATTCCATCGAGCCTGCAACGCTTGGGCGACGCCATGAAGCGCTACCGTTGCCTCATCATCAGCGTTCAATGGGCGGTGGTGGTTTTCTACCTCGCCCTGGTGACGATCCCGGCCTTTCTCCCCCTGCCCGGGACTGGCTCCAGCTTGCTGAACAACCTCACCCTGCTCGCCCAGTTCATGTTCTGGGGCATCTGGTGGCCGTTCGTGATCGTCTCCACGCTCGCTTTGGGGCGAGTATGGTGCGGCGTCTTCTGCCCGGAAGGCACGCTCACCGAGCTCGCCAGCCGCTACGGCCTGGGTCGCCCGGTGCCGCGCTGGCTGAAGTGGGGCGGCTGGCCGTTCACCGCCTTCGTCATCACCACGGTGTACGGCCAG
>JAUYSN010000429.1 GCA_030696235.1 Sulfuricella sp.
CGACGGACTTCAAACTCGGCCTTGTTCTATTCCGTAGCGCGTTTGGCCTTGCCTTGCGGAATCAGGAAATTGCGGCCATAGCCATCCTTGACTTTAACGATGTCGCCCAGCTGACCGAGATTGACAACCTTTTCCAATAAAATTAATTGCATCTGGTGTCTCCTTAGTGCTGGTCAGTGTAGGGAATCAGGGCCAGGAAGCGGGCGCGCTTGATAGCGGTACCCAGCTGACGCTGGTAGCGGGTTTTCGTACCGGTAATGCGGCACGGGATAATCTTGCCGTTTTCCGCGATGAAATCCTTCAGGATTTCGGTATCCTTGTAATCGACTTCCTTGATACCTTCAGCGGTGAATTTGCAAAACTTGCGACGCTTGAACATGCCGCCACGGCTGCTCGGCCGGGTCGGTTTTTTCGTGGTAGGACGTGCCATTTTTAACCTCTCTCAATCAATTCTATTCTATTCAAGTGCAACACCAGTTGCTGACTGTGCTGGCTCTTGCGTGCCAGGAAACCTGCTGCCTTGATGCTGTCGCCGGCTTTCCAGCCGGCAACGACCTGGGCGGGATCACCCATCGCGATCGCGGGTATTTCACATTCAACTTTGCGCTTGAACCCCGCCTCGATCTGCTCGGAAACATGACCTATTCTAAAGGCCATCAGGGGCAAACCGGCTGGGGTATAACGCAAGGCATCCATCTCGGCGATTCGGCCAGTCAGGACAACCTGGTTGCAATCCACTTAGGCTGCAGCTTCCTGGGCGGCTGGCGCCTCGGCCGGGGTTTCCACGGCCTTAACTACAGGAGTTTCCGTGAAGCGGGCCCGGTCTTCCTTCATCATCGGCGAAGGCGTGGTTACGGCTTCCTTCACTTTGATAGTCAGGTGGCGCAGGACCGCATCGTTGAACTTGAAAGCATGATCGAGCTCGTCCAGGGTTTCCTGGTCACACTCGATGTTCATCAGCACGTAGTGCGCCTTGTGCATTTTCTGGATCGGGTAGGCCATCTGGCGGCGTCCCCAGTCTTCGAGACGATGAATCTGGCCGCTCTTGGAGGTGATCAGGGTGCGGTAGCGTTCGATCATGGCGGGCACCTGCTCGCTCTGGTCGGGGTGAACGATGAAAACAATTTCGTAATGTCGCATGAATACTCCTTACGGGTTAAAGCCTCCCGCCATGCGGGACGGTGAGGCAAGGTGAAAAGCCGAACAGTTTAATGAAAATCGGCTGAAAAATCAAATACTCACTTTCTCGCCTTCTTTTTCCTTCTTCATGCCGGAAAATTCACCCGCTACCTTTCCCTCCCCGCCTCATGAAACGCCTTCCGCACCGGCGAGAGCAGGTATTCCATCACCGTGCGGCGCCCGAGCAGTATCTCTGCCGAGGCCTGCATCCCGGCCCCGAGCGGGAAGCGTTCCCCGTCCATCTCCAGGCGCATCGCCTTGAGCGCCACCAGCGCCTTGTAGACCAGCGGCGGCGTTTTCGCGTTCTTGTCGCTTTGCGCGGGGTTATTGCTGGTGTTGTTGTCGGCCGCATCCGCGCTGACATGTTCGACCGTGCCCTCGACCATGCCGTATTTCTGGAACGGGAAGGCGGCGAGCTTGAGTTTCACCGACTGGCCTTTGCGGATGAAGCCGATGTCTTCGTTCGATATCCAGACTTCGGCGCGTAGCGTCTCTTCCTTCGGCACCAGGGTGAGCAGCACGGTGCCGGGCTGGACGACGGTACCCACGGTATGGGTGGCCAAATCCTTGACGATGGCGGCCTGCGAGGCCTTGAGTTCGAGCAGTTCCTGCTTGTGCGTCTGCTTGGCGATCTCCTGGGATAGCTTGTCGGCCGTCCCCTGGCTTTCGTTCCTTTCGACATAGAGTTGGCGCCGATAGTCGGAATCGATCTGGGCAAGCTTTTTCTCCGATTGCTGGATGCTGGCTCGGGTCGATTCGATCAGGAATTCCTGGGTCTTGAGTTCCTGCTCCTTCTCGATGCGCTCGCGTTTCTTGTCGCTGGCCATGATGGTGCCGGAAAAGCCATCCCTGGCCAGTTTCTCGAAGGCCTTGTCCTGATTGCGGTAGTGCGGCAGTACCTCGGTGAGCTTGACCTTCACCTGTTCGGCGGATGAAAGATCATGCTTCGCCTTGACCAGGCGGCTGCGCTCCTCGGCCAGGGCCGCCTCGAGAGCGGCCCGGTTGGCGCGGTATTGCGCCTCGACCTCGCGCGCGAGTGGGGGCGGATCGCCGGCCTCGGTGCGGAACGGGCGGTTTCCAAGCTCGGCGTCGATCCGGCGCAGGGTGAGGCGCTTGCGCTGGTACTCGTCTCCCAGCGACTTGGCATCGGCATCGGTAATCAGGGTATCCATGCGCATCAGCACCTGGCCCGCTTTCACCTCCTCGCCCTCCTTGACGAGGATTTCCTTGACGATGCCGGACTCCGACGGCTGGACGATCTTGAGATAGCTCTGCGGCACCAGCTTGCCTTCGGCCACCGCGACGATGTCGAGCTTGCCGACGATTGCCCATACGAGCAGCGCGGCAAGCAGCACCAGCAACGAGATCATCACCGCTCGCCCCACGGGGTTGGGGGGCGAATCCTGGAGACGCAGCAAGGGCGGGGAGAAATCCAGGGGACCCGGATCGGTCTTGGGGAAGGCGGGTAGTTTCATGTGGCTTATCCGATCCGCTCCATGCCCTCACGCAGCCCGCGGAACGATTTCAACTGGGTACCGGCACAGGCCGAGAGTGAGAATGAATCGATCCCGCAACCGGTTTTGGAACCGAGGAAGCTCGCCGAAGCTTGATGCAGGGCCGAGATGTCCGCGCCATGACCCTGACGCAGCAAGGGCAAAGATTTGTCGTCCATGGCCATCCGCCGGGAGACGGCGAGATCGACCTCGATCCAGCGCGCCAGCGTGGCGCTGGTGTCGGTTTCCTTCCGGGTGCCGGCAAATTCCTCGTAGTGCTTGTCGAGTTGCTTCGGGTCGAGATAGGTGAGGTTGGATAGCTTGTTTCGATCGTCCCCGTCCGACTTCCCGTCGTGGCTGTCGGCGGACGAGTTGCCCTTTCCTGCCTTCGACCCCACCTCATCGCCCCTGCCGCCTTGCGATCCGGGATAGCCGGGCGAGGTACCGGGGCCGTCGTTGAAATTGGTGACGTGGCCTGCCGGAGCCGCATCCTGCCCGTTGCCCACCCCTTCGTTGCCATGACTGATCGAAATGCGGAACGTATCCGAGGCAGAGAGGCTTCCGACAGTGCTGCCCGTGGCGGCCACCCTGTCTGTCGCAGTCACATTGATATCGACATGGCAGACGTCCTTCGGGGCTACTCCGGAGAAAGTCTGGGTGGCGGGGTCGAAATTGAGCCAATCCGGTAACGGCGAGCCGTCAGCCCGCGTTGCCGAGTAGTCGAGCGTATCCCCCCGGTCGATGTCGGCGAAGCTCCCGGACGGCATCTGCCAGGAGAAGGGTTTATGGAACGTGAAGTCCTGATCGGCCAACGGCGCGGCCAGGATGGGCGCGTCGTTCGTCCCGTTCAGAGTGACATCCAGCGCCGAAGAAACGCCGACGATGCCATCCGTCGCGGTATAGCCGAAATGCTCGGACACCTGTGCCGTGCGGCCCAGCGACTGAACTGCGGGTGAAGCGTTGTCCAGCGCGTAGCTGTAAGTGCCGTCTGCGGCCAATGTCAGGCTGCCGTAGCTGCCTGTCCTGAGTCCGGCATCGGCCACGCTCAAGGCAGTTCCTTGGTCAACATCGGTGTCGTTGTTCAGCACATTGCCGGTTGCCGATACGATGAGGTCTTCCTGAACGGTGGCCGTGTCCGCGGTCGTGACCGGGGCGTCATTCACACCAGTGACGGTCATGGTGACTTGTGCGGTGCTGGTCGCCCCTGCCGTGTCGCTCACGGTGTAGCCGAAGGTGTCGGTCGCGGTCTGGCCTTGGGCCAGGGACTGGAACAGCGTGCCGATGTCGTATTGCACTACGCCGTTAGCCAGGGACACGGCAGCACCGGAGGCCGCTTGCGAGACGCCAACGATGCTCAGGACATCGCCCGCATCCGGGTCGGTGTCATTCGCCAGCAGCGTGGCGACATTCAGGATGACTGCTCCACCATCTTCAGTTGCGGCACCCGAATCTGCAATGGCGGTTGGGCCGTCGTTGACACCCACTATGGTCACATCGACTACGCTGCTTGCCGTGGCCCCCTTGCTGTCGCTGATGGTGTAGCCGAAGCTGTCCATCACCGTCTGCCCCGCGCCCAGTTCCTGGAAGCGATTGCCGATGTCGTAGCGCACTTGCCCGTTCACCAGCGCGACGGTCGCTCCAACAGCGGATGCGCCGACGGAAACGACGGAGATGACGTCGTTGGCATTCGGGTCGGTGTCGTTCGCCAGCAATGCCGCTGTCGGCACATTCATCACGCCGCCGTCCTCGCACACGGTAATCGCGTCCGGGTTGGCGACCGGCGGACGGTTCAGCAGTCCCTCTATGCCGGCAAGATCAAGCGAGGAGCCATCGCCGAACTCGATGCGATTCACGCCTTCGCTCTGCACGAACCAGTTGGTCAGTGTGATGGTATCGGTCGTGCCGAGCACCTTCACGATCATGTTGTCGCCATCGCGCACGCCTTCCAGATTGGCTTCGGTCAGGTTGCCCCCGATGTACAAGGTATCGCTGCCCAGCGCATCAGCTATGGTGTCCGCACCATCGCCGGGATTGAACACGTAGCGGTCATTGCCCGCACCGCCCAGCAGGGTGTCGTCGCCTTGTCCGCCGATCAGGGTGTCGGCACCGGCACCGCCGTCGAGCACGTTCGCGCCGCTGTTGCCGGTAAGAGCGTTGTCGAGCGCGTTGCCGGTGGCGTTGATGTCAACCGTACCGGTCAGCGTGAGATTCTCGACGTTGCCGGAGAGGGTGTAGTTCACGCTGGACTGAACGCTGTCGATCCCGGCATTGGCCGCTTCCACCACCACGTCGGCAACATTGTCTACCACGTAGGTGTCGTTGCCGCCCAGTCCGGCCAGGACATTCGCGCCGCTATTGCCGACGATAAGGTTATCCAGCGCGTTGCCCGTGCCGTTGATGTTTGCGGTTCCGCTGAGATCAAGGTTCTCGATGTTGCTCGCCAGTGTGTAGCTAACGGAAGCAAGCACGGTATCTGTCCCGGCATTGGCAGCTTCCACCACCACGTCACCCACATTGTCCACCACGTAGGTGTCGTCGCCCGCGCCGCCTGCCATGGTGTCCGCGCCTATACCGCCATCGATCACGTTGTTGCCGCTATTGCCGCTGATCGCGTTGTTGAACGCATTACCGGTGGCGTTGAGCGCTTCTACACCGGTAAGGACGAGGTTTTCCAGATTGCTGCCCAGGGTGTAGCTGATGCCCGATTGAACCGTGTCCGTGCCTGCGTTCAATGCCTCCGTCACCACATCGCCGGCATTGTCCACGATATAGGTATCGTTACCCGCCCCGCCTGCCATGCTGTCCGCCCCGGCGCCGCCATCCAGCACGTTTGCGCCGCTGTTGCCGGTGATCGTGTTGTCCAGCGCGTTGCCCGTGGCATTGATCGCAGCCGTGCCGGTCAGGGTCAGGTTCTCGACGTTGTCGGAGAGCGTGTAGGTCGCCGAAACAAACACGCTGTCGATACCTTCGCCTGCGTTCTCCACGACCACATCGGCGGTGTTGTCCACGTAGTAGGTGTCGTTGCCGCTCAGACCAGCCAGCACGTTCACACCACTGTTACCGGTGATGACGTTGTCCAGCGCATTGCCGGTGCCGTTGATGGCAGCCGTGCCGGTGAGCGTGAGATTCTCGACATTGTCGGAAAGCGTGTAAGTGGCACTGGACTGCACGCTATCCGTACCGGCATTGACTCCTTCCACCACGACATCGTTGACGTTATCGACGACATAAGTATCGTTGCCCGCACCACCAGACATCGTGTCTGCACCCGCACCACCGTTCAGCACGTTCGCGGCTGCATTGCCGATGATCGTGTTGTCGAGCGCATTGCCCGTGCCGTTGATGGCAGCCGTGCCGGTCAGGATCAGGTTCTCGACGTTAGCCGTCAGAGTGTAGCTGATGCTGGATTGAACCGTGTCGATGCCCGCATTCAGTGCTTCGGTCACCACATCACCGGCGTTATCCACGATGTAAGTGTCGTCGCCCGCGCCGCCTGCCATGCTGTCCGCGCCTGTGCCGCCATCCAGCACGTTTCCGGCAGCGTTGCCTGTGATCGTGTTGTTCAAGGTGTTGCCCGTACCGTTGATCGCATCTGTGCCGGTCAGCGTGAGATTCTCGACGTTCGCGCCCAAGAAATAGGAGATGGAAGATAGCACCGTGTCCGTACCTGAGCTCGCCGCCTCCGTCACCACGTCGCCAGCGTTGTCCACCACATAGGTGTCGTCGCCCGCGCCGCCCGCCATGCTGTCCACACCCGACCCGCCGTTCAGCGTGTCGTTGCCGATGTTGCCATTGAGCGTGTCGTTGCCGGCAAGCCCGCTGAGGATGTTGTTCCCCGTATTGCCGACGATCACGTTGTCCCGCGCGTTGCCCGTGCCGTTGATCGCCGCCGTGCCGGTCAGGGTGAGGTTCTCGACGTTATCGGTCAGAGTGTAGCTGATGCTGGATTGAACGAGGTCGATCCCTTCGCCAGGATTTTCCGTGACGATGTCGCCTGCGTTGTCCACCACGTAGGTATCGTTGCCTACGCCGCCCAACATGGTGTCGGCTCCTACCCCGCCGTTCAGCGTGTCGTTGCCTTCCAGCCCGGTGAGCAGGTTCGCTCCACTATTGCCGAGGATGACGTTGTCCAGCGCATTACCCGTGCCGTCGATGTTGGCAGTGCCGGTCAGGGTCAGGTTCTCGACGTTGTCCGTGAGCGTGTAGGTGATGGATGACTGAACGAGGTCGGTGCCTTCGTTCAGGTTTTCCGTGACCAGGTCGCCTTGAGCCTGTCCTGAGCCTGTCGAAGGATTGTCCACCACGTAGGTGTCGTCGTTCAAGCCGCCAGACATGGCATCCGCGCCTGTTCCGCCATCCAGCAGGTCGTTGCCCGCACCACCCAGCAGCGTGTCGTCGCCTGCGCCGGCATAGAGCGAGTCCGCTCCCGCACCGCCATCCAGCACGTTCGCTGCCACGTTGCCGGTGATGATGTTGTTAAGCGTGTTGCCCGTACCGTCGATGATGTCCGCACCGGTCAGGGTGAGGTTCTCGACGTTGGCCGTCAGGGTGTAGGTGATATTGGATTGCACCAGATCGGTTCCCGAACTCAGCGCCTCCGTCACCAAGTCACCCGCGTTGTCCACCACGTAGGTATCGTCGCCTGCGCCGCCCGCCATGCTGTCCACGCCCAGCCCGCCATCCAGCGTGTCGTTACCGGCATTGCCCGTGAGCGAGTCGTTTCCGGCAAGGCCAGAGAGAATGTTATTCCCCGTATTGCCGACGATCACGTTATCCAGCTCATTGCCCGTGCCGTTGATGGATGCCGTACCGGTCAGAGTCAGATTCTCGACGTTGGCAGTGAGCGTGTAGCTGATGCCGGACTGAACGTTGTCGATACCTTCGCCAAGGTTCTCGGTGACGATGTCGCCTGCGTTGTCCACCACGTAGGTATCGTCACCCACGCCGCCCAGCATGGTATCGGCACCCGCGCCGCCGTTCAGCGTGTCGTTGCCTTCCAGTCCGGTGAGCACATTCGCGCCGCTGTTGCCGAGGATGATGTTATTGAGAACGTTGCCCGTGCCGTTGATGTTGGCTGCACCAGTCAAAGTCAGATTCTCGACATTGTCAGTCAGAGTGTAGGTGATGGACGATTGAACGAGATCCGTTCCTTCGGCAAGGTTTTCCACGACGAGGTCGCCGACGTTATCCACCACATAGGTGTCATCGTTCAAACCGCCCTGCATGGTGTCTGCTCCCACGCCGCCATCCAGCAGGTCGTTACCCGCATTGCCCTGCAGCAGATCATTCCCCGCTTCGCCGTAGAGCGCATCGTTGCCGTCGCCGCCGATCAGCGTGTCGTCTCCCGTTCCCGCATAGATGGTGTCCACACCTGCACCGCCATCCAGCACGTTGGCCGACGAGTTGCCGGTGATGATGTTGTTGAGCGTGTTGCCTGTGCCGTCGATGACGTCCGCACCGGTCAGGGTGAGGTTCTCGACGTTGGCCGTCAGGGTGTAGGTGATGCCGGATTGCACCAGGTCTGTGCCCGCATTCAGTCCTTCCGTGACGATGTCGCCGACGTTGTCCACCACGTAGGTGTCGTTGCCCGCGCCGCCGCTCATGCTGTCCGCGCCCAGTCCGCCGTTCTGCACGTTGGCGGCAGCATTGCCGACGATGGCGTTGTCCAGCGCATTGCCGGTGCCATTGGTGGCAGCCGTTCCGGTCAGGGTGAGGTTCTCGACGTTGGCCGTCAACGTGTAGCTGATGCTGGCCTCGACGGTGTCAATGCCCTCGTCGAGGCTTTCGCTCACGAGGTCGCCGACGTTCTCGACGACGTAGGTGTCGTTACCCAGACCGCCAGCCATGCTGTCGGCACCGGTGCTGCCATCGAGCCGGTTGTTGCCGATGTTGCCGAGGATGACATTGTTGAGCGTGTTGCCGGTGCCGTTGATGTTGCCGCTACCGGTCAGGGTGAGGTTTTCGACGTTGGTCGTCAGCGTGTAGCTCACCGAAGAATAGACCAGGTCGGTACCCGCACTGGCCGCTTCGGTCACCAGGTCACCGGCGTTGTCGACGATGTAGGTATCGTTGCCCGCGCCGCCCGCCATCGAGTCGGCCCCGGCGCCACCATCAATGAAGTTGGTACCGCTGTTACCAGTGATAATGTTATTGAGCGTGTTGCCGGTGCCGTCGATGTTCGCCGTGCCGGTCAGGGTGAGGTTTTCGACATTGGCCAGGAGCGTATAGGTTGCCGACGACTGAACCAGGTCGGTACCTTCGTTCGCGTTCTCAAGCACCACATCGCTGCTGCTGTCCACGATGTAGAGGTCGTTCCCGCCCAGACCTGCCAGCGTGTTCAAGCCACTGTTGGCGGTGATCGTGTTGGCGAGCGCATTGCCGGTGCCGTTGATGTCGGCGGAGCCAGTAAGCGTCAGGTTCTCGACGTTGTCGGACAGCGTATAGGTGGCACTGGCAAGCACCGTGTCGGTGCCCGCGTTGAGTCCCTCGACCACGACATCGGCGGTCTCGTCCACAACGTAGGTGTCGTTGCCCGTGCCGCCCACCAGCGTATCGACCCCGGCACCACCGTCCAGCGTGTTGGCGCCGCTGTTGCCGGTGATCACGTTGCTCAGGGCATTGCCGGTGCCGTTGAGATTGGTCGTGCCGGTGAGGGTCAGGTTCTCGACATCGCCGCCCAGTGTGTAAGTGATGGAAGACTGGACGGTATCGATGCCTTCGTCGGCATTCTCGATCACCACGTCGCCCGTGTTGTCCACCACATAGGTGTCGTCACCGGCGTTACCCGTCATCGAATCGAGTCCGGCGCCGCCATCCAGCAGGTCGCTGCCCTGGTTTCCGGTCAGGCTGTCGTTACCCGCCAGGCCAAAGAGCCGGTTATTCCCCATGTTGCCGATGAGGGCGTTATTCAACTCGTTGCCGGTGGCGTCGATATTCGCTGCACCCATGAGTGTAAGGTTCTCGATGTTCGCCGCCAGTGTGTAGTTCACTGAGGAATAGACGATGTCGGTGTCGGCATTGGCTGCCTCGATCACCACGTCGCCAATGTTGTCGACGATGTAGGTATCGTTACCCGCACCGCCCGTCATGCTGTCCGCGCCTGCACCGCCATCCAGCACATTCGCCCCGCTGTTGCCAACAATAGCGTTGTTCAGCGCATTACCCGTTCCATCGATATCAGCATTGCCGGTCAGAATCAGGTTCTCAACATGCTCAGACAATGCCCAGCTCAAACCTGCCTGCACTGTATCGTTACCCTCACCGGCAAACTCAATGGTGCGATCCTGCAGAGTATCGACAACATAAAAGTCGTCTCCCGCTCCGCCTTGCATCGTATCAATGCCCGCATTGCCATCGATACGGTTATTGCCGGAGTTACCCGTCAAGATATTGTTCAGATTGTTACCGGTCGCATCGATGTTGCTCGTGCCAGAAAGCGTGAGATTTTCGACAAAGTCAGAAAGCGCATGACTCACAGACGAGAAAACAATATCCTCTCCTGCATTTTCGGCCTCGGTAACGGCATCTCCAGTGCTGTCGACGACATAGGTATCGTTGCCCGCTCCACCCGACATGGAATCCAAGCCCGCTTTTCCATCCAGAATGTTCGCCTCGTCGTTGCCAGTCATGACGTTGTTATGGAGATTGCCCGTGCCAGCGATGGCTGTGCCAGTGAGCACCAAATTTTCAACGTTTACGCGCAGTGTATGATTGACGCTCGATTGCACGGTATCGATACCTGAATTAAAGGCTTCCACAACCACGTCGCCACTGTTGTCCACCACATAGGTGTCATTGCCCGCGCCGCCGGTCAGGGTGTCTGCGCCAAGGCCACCATCCAGCACGTTGGCTCCGCTGTTCCCTGTAATAAAGTTGGCTTGATCACTACCCGTTCCGTTTATGTTCGCCGCACCCGTCAGCGTCAAATTCTCAAGATTATCAGTGAGTGCATAACTAATGCTGGCTTGAACAAAATCCGTGCCTTCGCCTGCATTCTCAACCAGCAAATCGTTGGCATTGTCTACAAGATAGGTATCGTCACCTACCCCTCCCGACATGCTGTCGATGTCCAGCCCACCGTTTAGCGTGTCGTTGCCCATGCCGCCAATCAGCGTGTCCGCACCCGCCCCGCCATCCAGTGTGTCGTTGCCTTCCAGGCCAACAAGGGTGTTCGCACCGCTGTTGCCGAGGATGATGTTGTTGAGGGCATTGCCGGTGCCGTCAAGGTCAGCCGTGCCAGTGAGGGTGAGGTTGTCGAGGTTGTTCCCCAGTGTCCAGGTCAGGCTGCTTTGCACGGTATCGACGCCCTCGCCTGCCAGTTCGGTGGCAATGTCCAGTAGGGTATCCACCACGTAGGTGTCGTTGCCTGCGCCGCCAACCAGGGTGTCCACACCCGCGCCGCCGTCCAGCACGTTGGCGCCCGCGTTGCCAACAATCACGTTATCCAACACGTTGCCGGTGCCGTTGATGGCAGCAGTGCCGGTGAGGGTGAGATTTTCAACGTTATCCGACAGCGTGGCCGAGATCGAGGCGCGTACAAGATC
>JAUYSN010000442.1 GCA_030696235.1 Sulfuricella sp.
TCTACAAGCTGGCGGATTTCCCGCAAACCGGTACGCGCGAGCTGGAGGCGGCGGATTATGTCCACCAGATCAAGCGGCTGGCCCATCCCCGGCTGAATTCGCCGATTTTCGGCATGATGGGCGAGTACATCGTCGGCCTGAAGGAATACGCAAAAGTGCTGGATGGCGCGCAGAAGACCTTGCCGCCGGGCGCCTACTTGGATCTGACGCGCTACCCGCTGGCCGGGGCGGAGGTGGTGGATCGCCATACCTATCGGGTGAAACTCAAGGGCAAGTATCCTCAA
Organism: Sulfuricella sp.; assembly: GCA_030696235.1. Taxonomy (GTDB): domain Bacteria; phylum Pseudomonadota; class Gammaproteobacteria; order Burkholderiales; family Sulfuricellaceae; genus Sulfuricella. The sequence continues at coordinate 285 of JAUYSN010000442.1, forward strand.
TTCCTTTACTGGCTGGCGATGCCATTTTTCGCGACGGTGCCGCCGGAGGCCGACCGTTTCTACGGGCAGCCCGGCATGGCTGAGAAGAACCTCACCCTGGACTGGTACCCGGTCGGTACCGGGCCCTATATGCTGGCGGTGAACGATCCGAACCGGCGCATGGTGCTGGAGCGCAACCCGAATTTCCACGGCGAGACTTACCCGACCGAAGGCGAGCCGGGCGATGCCGCAGCCGGACTGCTGAACGACGCCGGCAAGACGCTACCGTTTATCGACAAGGCGGTGTTCAGCCTGGAAAAGGAAAGCATCCCTTACTGGAACAAGTTTCTGCAGGGTTATTACGACGCCTCCGGCATCAGCTCAGACAGCTTCGACCAGGCCGTGCGCGTCGCCACCCAGGGCGAGGCGGATGTGACCGACATGATGAAGGAGAAGGGCATCCGCCTGCAGACCACGGTGACCGCCACCAACTATTACTACGGCTTCAATATGCTCGACCCGGTGGTGGGCGGATTTTCGGAGCAGGCGAAGAAGCTCAGGCAGGCGGTTTCCATCGCCATCGACTACGAGGACTTCATCTCGATCTTCGCCAACGGTCGCGGCATTCCCGCGCAGGGTCCCCTGCCGCCGGGGATTTTCGGTGCGCATGAAGGCGAGCAGGGCATCAATCCCCATATCTACGACTGGGTGGACGGCAAGCCGAAGCGCAAGTCCATCGAATATGCCAAAAAGCTGCTGGCCGAGGCCGGCTACCCGGGCGGGCGCGACGAGAAGACCGGCAAGCCGCTGATGCTGTATCTCGATA
>JAUYSN010000445.1 GCA_030696235.1 Sulfuricella sp.
TCCCCCGCCTGCTTTGGGTCCAGGCTGTGTAAAAACTCAAAATCCGTTCGATTTCGGGGGTGCTTTGACCCCTCCCGACACCAAGAAAATCGAATATAACGCGTTTTAAGAGGCCGCATTCAATTGGCATAGCCATGACTCAGCGTTTTTACACAGCCTGGGTCGGGAAGAGACCTCTGAGTCATCCATCCGCCAAGTCAACTCAGTCATCGTGATTTTCACCGCGGGATGACGCAACCCAGAGCTGGGCAACCGGCTTTATCGCTCCGATACTGAGGGCGCGGTGTTGCTGTAATTCGGAATTGGAGGCGCCTCGGCTCGGACGTATCGCCAGGAACATTTGCGCTACTGGCAAAGTCAGAACCAAGTTCCTGCTATTATTCCGCTATGGTTTCCGTTCATACACCTCACGCATTTTCAGCCGACAACGGCCAGGCCGATTTCCGTTCCTGGCTGGATTCCCTGGCCGTCGATTTTCGCCCGCAAGAGCGGGAAACGATTCTGCGCGCCTGCGAGTTTGCTCAGGGACTTTACGCCGAGGATCCGGACGCCATGGGTCACGTGCTGGGCACAGCGGCTATCCTGGCGCATCAGAACCTGGATCAGGAAAGCATTGTTGCCGCGATCCTGCAGGGGGCGACGGGGCACGACCCGGACTGGGCCGCCAAAGTGACTGAGCTATTTGGCGCAAGCATCGCCGGTCTGGTCGAAGGCGTGGCGCGCATGGGTCAGATCAGCGAATACACCGCACCTGCAGGCGGCGACAAGCGCGAGCAGGGCGCTCATATCGAGTCGTTACGCAAAATGCTGCTGGCGATGGTGGAGGATATCCGGGTGGTGCTGATCAAGCTAGCCGAGCGCACCCAAGCCATGCGCGAGCTTGCTCGTGCCGACGAGGGCACGCGCCGCCACGTAGCGCGCGAGGTGCAGGATATTTTTGCGCCGCTGGCGAACCGCCTCGGGGTGTGGCAGGTGAAGTGGGAGCTGGAGGATCTGTCGTTCCGCTACCTCGAGCCCGATCTCTACAAGAAAATCGCCAAGCTGCTGGACGAGAAGCGTCTCGGCCGCGAGCAATACATTGCGGACGTGCGCGAGCAGTTGCGGCAGGAACTGCACAAGAACGGTGTCGTTGCCGAGGTGTCTGGTCGTCCCAAGCACATCTACAGCATTTACAAGAAGATGAAGCGCAAGGGAGTGGACTTCTCCGAGCTCTACGACGTGCGCGCGGTGCGGGTGCTGGTGAACGACCTCAAGGACTGCTACACCGCATTGGGCGTGGTTCACAGCCTGTGGCAGCCGATTCCGGGAGAGTTCGACGATTATGTCGCCCATCCCAAGGGCAACGATTACCGCTCGCTGCACACTGCCGTGGTCGGGCCGGAGGACAAGGCGCTGGAAGTGCAGATCCGCACCCACGACATGCACAACCACGCCGAGCTGGGCGTGGCTGCGCACTGGCGCTACAAGGAAGGCGGCAGGCAGGACGCCGGGTTCGAGGAAAAGATCGCCTGGCTGCGCCAGATCATGGAGTGGAAGGAGGACGTCCACGATGCCGGCGAGCTGATGGAGCAATTCAAGACCGGGCTGTTCCAGGACACGGTTTACATCCTCACTCCCCAAGGCAAGGTAGTGGCGCTGCCCAAGGGGGCGACCCCGATCGACTTCGCCTACCACGTCCAC
>JAUYSN010000451.1 GCA_030696235.1 Sulfuricella sp.
ATCCGGATTGTAAATATGCGGTCTGGAACCCTCCCGTCGCCGAGCCCTGCCCAAAATGCGGCTGGCCGGTGCTGACCATCAAGACGACCAAGCGACGCGGCACCGAAAAAGTTTGTCCGCAGAAGGAATGCGGGTATACCGAACCGGTTGCTGCTGCTGACGAATAACGGGTTCGTAATGCTAAAAAAGGGGCCTGTGGCCCCTTTTTTATTGCTCCGCGACTGCTATTTTCTGGATTTCAGGCCGCGATGCGGCGTTTGAACTCACCGGTTCGTGTATCAATTTCGATCTTGTCACCAATCTCGCAAAACAGCGCAACCGGCAACTCAAAACCGGTAGCGACCTTTGCCGGCTTCATGACTTTACCGGAAGAATCGCCGCGTACAGCGGGTTCGGTGTAAACAATTTCACGTACCACGGTGGTCGGCAAGTCAACAGAAATGGCTTTGTCCTGGTAGAAAACCACTTCGCAAGGCATGCTGTCCTCAAGGTAGTTAATGGCATCCCCCAGATTTTCCTGTTCGACTTCGTGCTGGTTGTAATCAGCATCCATGAAGACATACATCGGATCTGCAAAGTATGAGTAGGTCACTTCCTTGCGCTCAAGCTGCACCACTTCAAACTTATCGTCAGCCCGGTAAATAGCCTCGCTGGGGGAGTCGGTCAGGAGATTCTTCATTTTCATCTTGACCACGGACGCATTGCGGCCGGATTTGGTGTACTCGGCTTTAAGGACCACCATAGGGTCATTGCCGATCATGATTACGTTGCCTGGGCGGACTTCTTGTGCGGTTTTCATGGTTCTTCCTGCAGAATATTAAAAATTGGGCGGATCAAAGCCGATTATTTTAACTTATTATTACAAAAGTTTACTAGCTTTGTAGTCAAATCTTCTTTTTTTATCAGTCTGTTTGCCCATTTCTGAGCATGCTTTTCCAAGGTGGCGTGATGCCTCCATAAGCTTTCCCAATCCGGAACGCCCGCATCGCGACCATTACACGCTTCAAAAAATGGTGTCAGTACGGCTGCCGTTGACTGGGGTAGATCAGCACAATACCGATCCAGAAATGCCTTCAGTTTTGGCCAATGCGCCCCAGCTTCCTGAGGATATATTTGCCAGACCATCGGTCGCGCAGCCCACTGGGCGCGGACAAAGGAATCTTCGCCCCGTACGAAATTGAAATTGCACGCCCACAAGAGCTTGTCATAGTTATCCTGTTCCAGAAAAGGCAAAACCCTGACAATAAGACTCCCTTTTTTGAAAAGGTTCCCCACGCCGGAATATGGCCGCCCGAAAAATGCTGAGATTTGCTTCGTTGCCACCCCCTCCGGAACCAGGCACGTCACCGGGTTAGCGGCTTCCGCCCAGGCGGCGAACAAGGTTGATGCCGAATTATTGCTATAGCAAAACAAGGAAATACGGACTTCATTTTTTTCTGGGACAGGGATGCCCAGTTCCTGCCAAAAAGCGGTACGCAGTTGAATGTCTGCCTGGAAAAGAGCCCGTTGCTCCAAGCGGTTTTTCTCGACTAGCAAGCCCCCCGTGCTTGGTGAAAACCCCGGGAAAAAGAAGTACTTGATCAGAGGTAATTGGGGGTGAGGGGAGGGAAGTCCGTGATGGCTGTCAACCCATCTTTCGGCGCTGAGATATTCCAGGTTTACCCAGGCATGTCTGCGTCCGCTCTTCGCCATCGCAGCCACATAAGCAGCCGGCAACTCACAGGCAAAGGCTTCTATCACCACATCCGCCGGCTCAACGGCGATGTTGGATTCTGCCCATTGCCTTATTTCCACGCCACGGGAAACTTGTACCGGCAAGCGCGGGTCAATTTCTGGGTTAATCTTTTGAAAGCTGAACAGGTCGTCCGTCCAGAGACGAACCTTTAGGGCATGCTCGGCGACCAATTGACGGGCGAGCCGCCAACAGACGCCGATATCACCGTAATTGTCGACTACGGTGCTGAAGATGTCCCAGCTTGGCCGGGAGTTATCAGATGTCGAGGTTTCTTGCTCCAAGTGCGTTTTTTTCGATAAAAGCACGTCGCGGTTCAACCTGATCGCCCATCAAGGTGGTAAAAATTTCATCTGCGGCTATCACGTCTTCAATCTGCACCCTAAGCAGCCGTCTTACCTGGGGATCCATGGTTGTTTCCCAAAGCTGTCCTGGGTTCATTTCGCCCAAACCCTTGTAGCGCTGGATACCCAAGCCGCGTTTTACTTCTTCCAGCAGCCAGTCCATTGCAGCCTTGAACTCGCTAACAGGCTGGGATCGTTCTCCACGCTTGATGTTTGCCCCTTCTTTAAGCAAACCCTGCAGCACTTGGGCCGTTTTCGACAGCTGTGCGTAGTCCCCGCTTTGCTGGAAATCCCGGTCCAGATAGCTGATCTGTAAATTGCCATGCACCATCTTGCTGATCTTCAGTCTACAGTTTTCCGTCGCTTCATCGTAGTAAGCCGAAACAGTATACTGCTCGTTAGCCAATGCTTTTTTAAGCTGTTCCGCGCTTTCGTTCGCTGACGCAAGATCACTCAAGTCAAGCACGATGTTTTTAAGCAGGGCGTAGAGTATCGGTTCTGCGATAATGCGGCTCAAGCGCTCGACTATCGCTTCTGCCAGCAGGAATTCCTTGGCCACTTCCTCAAGAGCGGCTTTGCTGATCGGTTCTTTGCCGCCCTCGGTAACCAGTTCGGCCTCGCTCAACGCCATTTGCAGCATGTATTGCTTCAATTCATGGTCGTCCTTCAGGTAGCGTTCCTGCTTACCATGTTTAACCTTGTACAAGGGGGGTTGGGCAATGTAGATGTGACCACGTTCCACCAGTTCCGGCATCTGCCTGTAGAAGAAGGTGAGTAGCAAGGTGCGGATGTGGGAACCGTCCACGTCCGCATCGGTCATGATGATGATGCGGTGATAGCGCAGCTTTTCTGCCGAGTATTCATCCTTGCCGATGCCTGTACCCAGAGCAACGATCAGGGTCGCGATTTCCTGGGAGGAGACCAGCCGGTCGAAACGGGCTCGCTCGACGTTGAGAATTTTTCCCTTCAGAGGGAGAATCGCCTGGAACTTCCTGTCCCGTCCCTGTTTCGCCGACCCCCCGGCAGAATCGCCTTCTACCAGGTAAAGCTCGGACTGTGCCGGGTCTTTTTCCTGACAATCGGCCAACTTGCCCGGCAAGCCCATGCCATCCAGGACGCCTTTGCGACGCGTTATTTCACGTGCCTTGCGAGCCGCTTCGCGAGCACGTGCCGCATCGACAATCTTGCCGCAGATGATTTTGGCGTCATTCGGATTTTCCAGCATATATTCCGCCAGTTTCGCAGAAACGATTTCCTGAACTACTGGCATCACTTCGGAAGAAACCAGTTTTTCCTTGGTCTGCGAAGAAAATTTTGGGTCCGGGATTTTTACCGATAATACGCATGTCAGTCCCTCGCGCATATCATCGCCGGCAGTTTCTACCTTGGCTTTTTTTGCTTGCTCGCTTTGTTCTATATACGTATTTAATGTGCGCGTCATCGCGTTACGCAGACCCGTCAAATGACTTCCGCCGTCACGCTGTGGAATATTATTAGTAAAACATTGCACTGATTCCTGATAGGAATCGTTCCACTGCATTGCCACTTCCACGGTCATGCCGTCTTTTTCACCCATTGCATAAAAAACCTTGGGGTGCAGGACGGCTTTGCTACGGTTTACATATTCCACAAACCCTTTAACGCCGCCACTAAAAGCAAAGTTATCGCTTTTTCCCGTGCGCTGATCGACTAGTTCAATGTGTACGCCATTGTTGAGGAAAGACAGTTCACGCAGCCGCTTGGCCAGAATCTCGTAATGAAATTCGACCAAACCAAATATCTCTTCATCTGCTAGAAAATGTACGTCCGTGCCATGTTTTTCAGTCTGCCCAGCGAATTTTAGTGGCTCGACCGGGACGCCGTGACGAAATTCCATGAAATGCGTTTGCCCATCACGGCGAATAGTTAATTTCAGCCATTTTGAAAGGGCGTTGACGCAGGATACGCCTACGCCATGCAAGCCTCCGGAAACCTTGTACGAATTACTGTCAAATTTTCCTCCCGCGTGTAATTCCGTCATCACGATTTCTGCCGCAGACCTTTTTAATTCGTCGTCTTCCTTGATCCCGGTGGGAACTCCCCTGCCATTGTCGTGGACGCTGATGGAATTATCCGGATGAATAACAACTTTAATTTCGTTGCAGTGTCCGGCAAGTGCTTCATCTATGGCGTTGTCCACCACCTCAAATACCATATGGTGCAACCCAGAACCGTCGCTAGTATCTCCAATGTACATGCCGGGCCGTTTGCGTACGGCTTCCAGCCCCTTCAGTATTTTGATGCTATCGGAAGTATATTCAGACATTATTTATGGGTTCCACGTGAAACAATTAAATTTAAATGCGCATTGGCATGACAACATACTTGAAGCATTCATTATCGGGAATAGTGAATAACCCGCTACTGTTGGCATCACCAAACGAGAGAGTAATATAGGTGTTGCTTAGATTGGTCAGCACGTCCAGCAAATAGTTGACGTTGAAACCAATATCCAGTGGTTCCCCGTCATAGCTGATTTCGATTTCCTCTTGTGCTTCTTCCTGCTCATTGTTGTTACAAATTATGCGCAGGCTATTTTTTGTTAATACTAGCCTGACACCACGAAATTTTTCATTGGAAAGAATGGACGCACGCTGCAGAGATTGTAGCAGGAGTAAACGATCAATTTGAATGTGGTTCTGATAGTCAGCGGGGATAACACGATTAAAATCCGGAAACTTTCCTTCTACTATTTTTGATACCAAAATTATATTGGCGAAAGAAAAACGAGTTTGATTTTGACCAATTTCAATGGTTACTTCTTCATCGTTATCGCCCAGCAATTTGATCAACTCTATAACCGTTTTTCGCGGCAGTATCACCTCCTGCGACGACCTTTCTGCAGTGTCCTCGGTATTTTCCTGCGGGGAACTAGCCATACCAAGTCGATGGCCATCTGTCGCCACAACCCGGAGCAACCTGCTTTCGACCACTAGCAATAACCCATTCAGGTAATAGCGTATATCTTGCTGAGCCATTGCATACTGAACAAGGTTGAGTAGGTTCTTCAGGGTTTTCTGAGTTGTTTTTAAGTAAGACCGGTTTTCTCCGGAGGGGACCAATTTAGGAAAATCATTTGCGGGTAATGTCTGAAGGTTGAAGCGGCTTTTTCCTACTTTTATTTGCAGTCGTGAATCATCTTTTTCCAGCGAAATTTGGGAGCCATCTGGAAAGGCACGACAGATATCCTGAAGTTTTTTTGCCGATGTGGTTATCAAAAAATCCGGGAGTTCATCCTGACAAATGGATGTCGCTGTAATCTGTATTTCCAAGTCTGTGGCTATAACCGAAAGATTCTCGCCATTTTTTTCAATGAGAATATTGGAAAGAATAGGCAGAGTATGACGTCTTTCTACAATACCAATTACGGATTGAAGTGGTTTTAATAGGGCATCCCTGTTTGTTTGAATTAATAACATATATATATTCCTAAGACTAGTAATAAGCCTAATCAATTATCGGTATAGTGTGGTTTTTTCTTTATTAATCAATATGATAATATATCAACAAGGTTGTGGGCAAATGTGCTGAGGTTTGTGGATAAAATGGTATCAAAATTTCTTTGCCTGAAGAAAATAGGCTTTATCCACATTGAATCCACAGGATTAGCTACGCAGAATTTGCAACAATATTTCAAAGTCCCTGCTAATTGTGGGATCGGAGTTTTTTAGTTCTGCAATTTTTTTGCAAGCATGTATAACGGTTGAGTGGTCACGCCCACCAAATGTATCGCCAATTTCCGGATAACTCAGTTGCGTTAATTCTTTTGCGAGCGCCATGGCAACTTGTCGCGGACGAGCCACATTTCTGGAACGTTTCGGAGAAAACATTTCAGCAACTTTAATTTTATAGTAATCCGCAACGGTTTTTTGAATATTGTCCAGTGAAACCTGACGATTTTGAACAGCAAGCAAATCCTTGAGGGCTTCTTTCGCTAATTCCAGATTGATAGGATGTCCGGTGAATCGCGAATAGGCGAGAACGCGTTTTAGAGCACCTTCCAGTTCGCGCACATTGGAGCGGATCTGTTTGGCGATGAAAAAAGCGACTTCTTCTTGTAATTTTATTTCTTCGGCGCGAGCTTTATTTAACAAAATTGCCACACGCATTTCCAGTTCGGGAGGCTCGATAGCAACGGTCAGTCCCCAGCCGAAGCGAGATATGAGGCGATCTTCCATCCCCGCGATTTCCCTAGGAAAGGTATCGCAGGTGATGATTACTTGTTTGTGCGCTTCGATCAATGCGTTAAAAGCGTAAAAAAACTCTTCTTGGGTGCGATTCTTGCCAGCAAAGAATTGAATGTCGTCGATCAACAGCAAATCCAGAGAGTGGTAATATCGCTTGAAATCGTCAAAAGCTTTATGCTGGTAAGCGCGCACTACGTCTGAAACATAGCGCTCTGCGTGCAGATAGCTGATTTTTGCCTTGCTGTTTTGTTCTTGGACCAGATTACCGATAGCTTGTATTAAATGGGTTTTACCCAGCCCCACCCCGCCATAGACAAACAAAGGGTTGTAAGCGGTACCGGGATTTTCAGCGACTTGTATGGCGGCAGCCCGGGCAAGCTGGTTCGCTTTGCCAGTGACAAAATTGGCAAAAGTGAACAAAGGGTTGAGGCGGGATTGGTCAGGTTTTGAATTTTGTCGAACGGGTGTTGCCGCTGCAACCATTGCGGGGTGTGTCGCGTTATTTTCTGGGGTGTCTGGCAGGGAAAGTACCAGCGACAGAGGTTCGGAAAAATGGG
>JAUYSN010000458.1 GCA_030696235.1 Sulfuricella sp.
AAAACACCGCTGTGGGAGCGGCGCCCTCGCCGCGATTTGCGGCTGCATTCGCGCCGGGGGCGGCGCTCCTACATGTACAAGCATTCCAATGGACAATCTGGGTTTAACCCAACAATAAACCGCAAAAATCTTTCACCGCAAAGGACGCAAAGGAAAAGCAATCAGGCTGGCATGTCTGGGGGTTTGGTTTTCCCTTTGCGAACCTTTGCGTCCTTTGCGGTTAGTGCTTTTTTGGGGGGATATTTCCACGCGCCGCCCACTGCCATTGAGCAGCAGGCAGAAGCAATGCGCGCCTTCCGGCCGAGCCGGGCCGCCAGTTCGACCATGCCGTCGGCAGGATGCGCGATACCGTTCAAGCCGGCCATCAGCGCATAGGCATCGATCTCGGCCTTGGCCTGACCCGCCGGACGCGCGCAGCCGAGCAGCAACGGGATGTCCGGCAAGGCCTGCCGCGCGTCGAGGAAAAAACGGCCGACTTCAAGGCTGTCAGGCACGCCGAAAGGCCGGTGGGCAGGTGCGTAAAATGGCATCACCACGACCAGCACTACGGCCGACGGCTGGTGGCGGCGCAGCATTTCCAGCGCATCCCGTTCGCCGAGAAAGCGACCATAATGCAGCCCCAGCACAATGTGCGGCACCACCTTGAGACGCGTCGCCACCAGATTCTCCAGCGTGCGCTCGAAGTCGTCCACGCTACGCTTCAGGTGGTAGACCTGGGTAATGGTTTCCTGCGCGCCGATCACGTCCATCATGGCGGCATCGATGCCGCTGTCCTCCATCCGTTGTGCCGTATCCCTGTCCACCAGCGCAGTATGCAGTGCGATCCTGAATTCCGGAAAGGCATCCTTGATATGGCGGATAGTCGAGTAGTAAGGGTCATACTCGACTTCGTTGCGGTGGTTGGAGCCCCCGGTCAGCAGCATGCCGCGCGCGCCGCGCTCGATCTGCTGATTGGCTACGCGCCACAAGTCTTCCGGGGTACGGGCCGGAATCATGCTGGCGAGTATTCTGCCCTTGCAGTGGTCACACTGCAATTTGCAGTCCGGCCCGGTAATGGAAACCGCCGGCCAGGCGCTCTTGCTGCAGGAGGCGATTTCGGAGGTGGCGTAGGATTTGAAGCTTGGGGTAGAGAAATCGATGGCGTCCATAGTGCCTGCGGCGCGCTGCATTTCGCCGACCAGGGCGGCATCCAGCGAAATGCCGTCCAGCGGCTCGATCTTTGCCGCAATGTTCAGCCAATCCATTTAAACACTGCCGCAGCCGTTAAACATGACATGCTCCATAAATGCAGCTCAACAAAACATTTTTCACCGCGAAGGACGCCAAGGTACGCAAAGGAAAAGCAACAACATGGGTTACCTCGCGTTCCTTTGCGTCCCTTGCGGTTAAAGAAATGCAGTCGACAGGCAACAATTACGCGCAGCCCGGGAAACCTTCCGTCTGCATCTTGGCCTCGAACGCCTCAGCCGCAGCCTGCCCGCTCAACAACGAGCCCGACTCCCCTGCCCAGTCGGAAGGTTTCATCCTGACCAGCCAGCCGGCACCGTAAGGATCGGTGTTGATCGTGCTGGGCACGGCGACTGCCGCCTCGTTGACGGCAATAATTTCGCCACTGACGGGCGCCTTGACCGGGCCGACCCATTTACCCGACTCAACGGTGCCGCTGGACTTGTTCCGGTCGACCGCACGACCCACTTTCTTTGCCGTCCAGGCCACGATCTCACCCGACAGTGCGCAGCCGTAGGTGGTCATGCCGATGATCACGGTGCCGTCAGACTCGCGCCGGGCCCACACGTTATCGTCCACGTTGTAATACAGGTCATCGGGGAAATTGCAGCCGCGTACTAAAGCCATGTCTCATCTCACACTTTTAAACCGACAAAAAGCAGTTGAACCGCAAGGGACGCAAGGGCCGCGAAGGAATTCAAGGACTTAATCAACTTAATCTGTTTACCAGATGGGTGATGCATCGCAATTCATTAACCCATTGTTTCGCCTAGAGGCGCCTACTTTTGGCACTTTGCGAACCTTCGCGTCCTTTGCGGTGAAAAGCCGTTTTCAGGTTATAAGAAAAAAGGGCAGGCGATATCGCCTGCCCTTTTTTGACTGCCTCAGCTCAACCTGCTGCCATACATCAGATGTACAGGCAGATGTCCGATTCCCCGGCAAACTCGAAGAACGACGCAGCGCCCACGTAATCAAGCCCGTCGATGAAATCGCTATGCTCGAAGCCGAACAGTTCCACGGTCATCTGGCAGGCGAGGAACTTCACTTCAGCCTCCTGGCACAGCTCGCGCAGTTCGGGAATGGTCGCAACGCCGTTGTTGGCGATGGTCTGTTTCATCAGTGCGGTTGCCAGCGACTCGAAACCCGGGATGCTCGCCTGGATAATATTGGGAATATTCCAGTTGATGCCCCTGAACCACTTCGGACCGAACGGCATCTTCATCGGCATGCCGGGATTCCCCAGCGGACTGACCTTGAGGCAGCTCGTATCCTTGCGCACCAATTGCAAACCATAAAAAGTAAAGAATATTTGCACTTCATAACCCAGCGCCGCAGCGGTCGAAGCCAGAATGTAAGGGGGATAAGCCCAGTCCAGCGTGCCCTTGGTCGCGATGATTGCAAGCTTCTTCGACATGTCTTGTTGCCTCCGGATTGTAGTTAGTTATTATATGTTCAAACTATTTTTATTATTTCTTCTTCATGAAGAACTGGTATTTTCCGCCTGCTTCGGCAGAAGACAGCAACTCGTTGCCGGTCTGCTTGGCGAAGGCCTGCATATCCTTGACGGAACCCGGGTCGGTAGCAATCACTTTCAGCACCTGGCCGGTAGTCAATTCGGCGAGAGCCTTCTTGGTGCGCAGGATGGGCAGGGGGCAGTTCAGGCCGCTGGCGTCCAATTCTTTATCGAAATTCATTTTTCTTAGTCTCCTTAAAGTGTGGGGTTTAGATGTAAAAAAGGGTTTTATAATATAGATAAGGGTAAATTGCAACCGCCGCGACTACCCTCTGACAAAAATCAAGCTGCCTTGGCCAGTGCCAGACCGGACTGCGCCCAAGCCATAATGCCACCCTGCAGGTTATACACGTTGTCGTGCCCCTTGGCAGCCATGAAGGCACAGGCCTGCGCCGAACGCGCGCCGGAACGGCAATAGAAGATGGTATGGACATCCTTGTCGAGCTCGTCAGCCTTGATCGGCAACAGGTGCAAGGGCAAGTGCAGCGCACCTTCGATCACGCCGTAAGCGACTTCGTTATCACTGCGCACATCCACCAGGGCGAGATTTTTTTTCTCGCTCAACAGGGAGTGCAACCCAGCAACATCAATTTCCTTGATGCCGAACATATTGGATCCAAACATGGCGATATTTTCCTTCATCAACAAAATCAGAGTTCGCTAATATACCAAAAAGCAGCCAATCTACAATTATTTTTTATTCCAGATTATCCATGAGAGCCAAAACACCGCTGTGGGAGCGGCGCCAGCCCTCCCCACTATTCCGCCGCCACCCAGTGGCCCGACTTGCCGCCCTGCTTCTCCAGCAGGCGGATGCCATCCATATGCATGCCACGATCCACCGCCTTGCACATATCGTAGATCGTCAGCAAACCGACGCTCGCAGCAGTCAACGCCTCCATCTCGACGCCGGTGCGCCCCAGGGTTTCCGCCGTGACGATGCACTCGATCGCCGCATTGGATTCGTCCACGTTGAACTCCACGCCGACCTTGGTGAGCGCAAGCGGGTGGCATAAGGGAATCAATTCGGAGGTGCGCTTCGAAGCCTGGATCGCCGCGATGCGGGCGACGCCGAGCACATCGCCCTTTTTGGCCCCGCCCTCCAGAATCAGTTTCAGAGTGGCGGGCTGCATGGTAATTTTGCCCGCAGCGCGGGCGATGCGGCGAGTTTCCGACTTTTCCGCCACGCCCACCATATGCGCCTGTCCAGCCTCGTCGAAATGGGTAAATCCGCTCATTTTTTGGCACCTGAATAATGAACTTATGTTTTAAAGCGATTATCATAGCACCATGAATTTACGCCACCTAGTCTTGCTCATCCCGCTGCTGACCCTGCCGGGCGTGTTGGCCGATGGCCTGCCCGACTTGGGTGAGGCATCGCAAAGCGGATTCTCCCCGCAAACCGAGCGCCGCATCGGCGAGGCCATCATGGCTGATGTCCGCCATGACCGCAGCCTGGTGGACGATACCGAACTGACCGACTATCTCAACAACCTCGGCTACCGGCTGGTGGCCTCCAGTGCGGAAAATCGCCAGGATTTCGAATTTTTCGTGCTGCGCGACAACACCTTGAACGCCTTTGCCCTGCCAGGCGGGTTTATCGGCGTGCACACCGGACTGATACTCGCGGCACAGAGCGAATCCGAGCTCGCCGCCGTGCTCGGCCACGAAATCGCCCACGTCACGCAGCGCCACTTGGCGCGCATCATCGCCAAACAGGAGCAAAGCGCGATTACCTCACTCGCCGCGCTGGCGGTGGCGATCCTGGCTGCGCGTTCCAATCCGCAGGTTGCCAATGCCGCCATGGCGACAGCGCAAGCGACTTCCATCCAGACCCAGCTCGACTTCACCCGCGAGCACGAGCGCGAGGCCGACCGCATTGGCCTGCAGACGTTGACCCAGGCCGGGTTCGACCCGCGCGGAGCGGCTTCTTTCTTCGAACGGCTGCAAAAATTCAACCGCTTGTACGAAAATAATGCACCGGAATACCTGCGCACTCACCCGATCACCAGCGAACGCATTGCCGACCTGCAGAACCGCCTGGAAAACAAGCCCTATCGCCAGGTTCCGGACAGCCTGGAATTTCAGCTGGTGCGCGCCAAGCTGCGCGCAGACGAAGGAACGCCGCAGCAAACAATCGCCCACTTCGAGGAAGCGCTGCGCGAAAAGAAATACAGCAGCGAAGTTGCCAGCCGCTACGGCCTGGCAGCTGCCCTGTTGCGCGCCAAGGAGACCGCGCGCGCCGAGCAGGAACTGGCACAATTGCGCAAAGCCACTGCGCCCAACGCAATTATCGAAAACCTGGGTGCCCTGATCAAGACTGCCGCCGGCCCGCAAGGCGCCGCCCTCGCCCAGTACCAGGCGGCCCTGAAAAGCTTTCCGAATCACCGCGCGCTGGTGTACGGCTATGCCGAAGCTCTGCTGCAGAACCGCCACAGCGGCGATGCACTGAAGCTGGTCGGCGACCGGCTGCGCCGCTTCCCCAACGACGGCCGGCTCTACGAATTGCAGGCGCAAGGCTACGCCATGCAGGGCAAGATGCTGCTCTCCCACCAGGCGCAGGCCGAAGCCTACACGCGCCAGGGCAACCTGGTCGCGGCCATCGAGCAACTGCAGCTCGGCTTGAAGGCGGGCGACGGCGATTTCTACCAGCTTTCCATTGCCGAGGCACGGCTCAAGGGATTGCGCGTCGAACATGCCGAACTCGCCAAGAAACCGTAGGGTGGGCACGTTTTTGTGCCCACGCAGCCAGCGGAG
>JAUYSN010000463.1 GCA_030696235.1 Sulfuricella sp.
TCCATCACCATCGCACCCTTGATGGTGGAGGTGCGCAGCTTGGTACGATCGAATTCCGGCAGCGTCAGGAAGAACTTGAAATTCTCGCGTTCCTGTTCGCGCAAGCTTGCCTGTGGCCGCATTTCGAGCGCCTTGTGGCCATCGACCTTGGAAACTGCCGGGCAGATATCCACGCATAGACTGCAACCGGTGCAGTCTTCGGGCGCCACCTGGTAGCTGATGTGCATGCCCTGCTCGAATTCCTTGCCCTTGACCTGGATGTGCTTGAAGGTGGGCGGGGCGCCCTCGGCCATGCCGGCGGGGAACACCTTGGAGCGGATGGCGGTGTGCGGACAGACGAACGGGCACTTGCCGCAGTAGATGCACAGCTCCTCATCCCACACCGGGATTTCCTGCGCCAGATTGCGCTTGTCCCACTGGGAAGTGCCGGTGGGCCAGGTGCCGTCATTGGGCAGCGCGCTGACCGGCAGCCTGTCGCCATGGCCGGCCATGATCTCGGCAGTGATCTTGCGCACGAACTCGGGTGCGAAGGCCGGCACGGGCTCCGGCATCTCGTGGGTGCTGGTGGCTTGCTTCGGCACTTCCACCTTGTGCAGGTTGGCTATGGTTTCGTCGATTGCCCTCCAGTTGGCTTCCACCACCGCCCTGCCCTTCTTGCTGTAGGACTTTTCGGCGGCGTACTTGATCTTCTCGATCGCCACATCGCGCGGCAGCACGCCGGAAATTGCGAAAAAGCAGGTCTGCATGATGGTGTTGATGCGGTTGCCCATGCCGGTCGCCCTGGCAATGGCGTAGGCGTCGATGACATAGAATTCCAGCTTCTTGGCAATGATCTGCTGCTGCATCGTGTGCGTCAGGGTGTTCCACACCTTGTCCGCCGGCACCGGCGAATTGAGCAGGAAAACCGCACCTTCCGCAGCCGAGCTCAGCATGTCGTAGCGCTCGAGAAACACCGGCTGGTGGCAGCCGACGAAGTTGGCCTCGTTGTCGCCGATCAGGTAGGGGGAATGGATCGGCCTGGGCGAGAAACGCAGGTGGGAAATGGTTGCCGCGCCGGCTTTTTTCGAGTCGTAAACGAAATAGCCCTGGCCATAGAGCTCGGTTTCCTCGCCCATGATCTTGATGGTGTTCTTGTTGGCGCCCACCGTGCCGTCAGAACCCAGGCCGTAGAACATGCAGCGATTCACGCCGTGGCCGGCGTCGGTGCGGAAATCTGGGTCCCAGTCCAGGCTGGTGTGGGTAAGGTCGTCGATAATCCCGATGGTGAAGTGATTCTTCGGCTGGTCCTTTTTGAGTTCGTCGAACACGCCCTTGATCATGCCCGGCGTAAACTCCTTGGAAGACAGACCGTAGCGCCCGCCCACCACGCGCGGCATGGTCGCGAACTTGCCCGCGCCGGCGGTGTAGGCTTCGGCAATTGCCGTCACCACGTCCTTGTACAGCGGCTCGCCGTCTGCGCCGGGTTCCTTGGTGCGATCCATCACGACAATGCGCCTGGCCGTGGTGGGAATGACCCTGAGCAGTTCGTCCGCCGCGAACGGACGATACAAGCGCACCTTCACCATGCCCACCTTCTCGCCGTGGGCGTTGAGGTGATCCACGGTTTCCTCGGCTGCCTCCGCGCCGGAACCCATCAGCATCATCACGCGCTCGGCATCCAGCGCGCCGACATATTCATACAGCTTGTACTGGCGCCCGGTGAGCCGGGCGAACTTGTCCATGGTTTTCTGCACAATTTCCGGCATGCGGTCGTAGAACGGGTTGACCGTCTCGCGCGCCTGGAAGTACACGTCCGGGTTCTGCGCCGTGCCGCGGATCACCGGATGGTCCGGCGTCAGCGCGCGGGCGCGGTGGGCGAACACCAGCTCGTCGGCTATCATCTCGCGCACCACTTCCACCGGCACCTGCTCGACCTTGGCCACCTCGTGCGAGGTGCGGAAACCATCGAAGAAATGCAGGATAGGCACGCGCGATTCAAGCGTCGCGGCCTGGGCGATCAGCGCCATGTCCATCGCCTCCTGCACCGAGTTCGAGGCGAGGAAGGAGAATCCGGTGGCCCGAACCGACATCACATCGCTGTGGTCGCCAAAGATAGACAGCCCCTGGGCCGCCAGCGAGCGCGCCGCCACGTGCATGACGAAGGGCGTCAGCTCGCCGGCGATCTTGTACATGTTGGGGATCATCAGCAGCAGACCCTGCGAGGCGGTGAAGGTGGTCGCCAGCGAACCGGTCTGCAATGCGCCGTGGATCGCCCCGGCAGCACCGCCCTCGCTCTGCATCTCGACCACTTCCGGCACAGTGCCCCACAAATTCTTGAGGCCCTGCGCCGACCAGGCGTCGGAATATTCGCCCATCGGTGTGGAAGGGGTGATCGGGTAAATCGCGATCACCTCGTTGGTCAGGTGAGCAATATAGGCAGCGGCCTCGTTGCCGTCGATCGTAACCATGCGCGCTTGTGACATCGAAACACCCCTTGAATTAAGACCTACGTTAAAGCATAGACAAAACTGGCGATGACATGTTCAAACTACCATGACTCGACAAGCCAGGCAATTTTTGCAATGTTATCTAGGTAAGATGTCTTATACAAGTATCAATTGGATTAAAAACAGCAAAAAAAACCGCCGATAACGTGGGAGCGGCGCCCTCGCCGCGATTTGCAACCGCATCGCGCCGAGGGCGGCGCTCCTACAGCGGTGTTTTGGCTCTAAATGGGTAATCTGAGCTCAGAATGTGCAAATACCAAGGTGTATAATTCCCGCTACGCCAGCTTACCCGCAAACCGCCGTGCAACAAACACTCCGAACCCTCGCCGCCGCGCTTCCCGATTGCATGATCGCCGACCGCCACGCCTTCCGGCGGCAACTCGACAAGCTGCGCGCCCTGGCCGCCGCCGGCAAAACGCTGGACGCCCCTCTGCAGCAGCTGGAAAGCGCCATAACGCGCTCGGCCGGGCGGCTGAAGCAACGGCTGGAGCGCCTGCCTGTTCCCACCTACCCCGAAGAGCTGCCGGTCTCGGGCAGGCGCGATGACATCGCCGCCGCCATCGCCGCCAACCAGGTGGTCATCGTCTGCGGCGAAACCGGCTCGGGCAAGACCACGCAGCTGCCGAAAATCTGCCTGGAACTCAAGCGCGGCGCTGCCGGCCTGATCGGCCACACCCAGCCGCGCCGCATCGCCGCCCGCACCGTGGCTTCGCGCATTTCAAGCGAGCTCAAATCGCCCCTCGGCCAGGTAGTAGGCTACAAGGTGCGCTTTTCCGACCACACCGGCCCGGACAGCTACATCAAGCTGATGACCGACGGCATCCTGCTGGCGGAAACCCAGAACGACCGCTTCCTTGCCGCCTACGACACGATCATCATCGACGAGGCGCACGAGCGCAGCCTCAATATCGACTTCCTGCTCGGCTACCTGAAGCAGATCCTGCCCAAGCGCCCCGACCTGAAAGTCATCGTCACCTCGGCCACCATCGACGCGGAGCGGTTTTCCCGGCACTTCGACGGCGCCCCGGTGATCGAGGTTTCGGGCCGCCTGTACCCGGTGGAAATTCGCTACCGGCCATTACATGTAGGTCGGAAAAGCGAAGCGCCTTCCGACGTTTTGGCCACGAATGAGGATGCCGACCTTGAGGAAGCCATCCTCGATGCGGTGGACGAAGTATCGCGCACCGGCTCGGGAGACATCCTGATCTTCCTCCCCGGCGAACGCGAGATCCGCGACACCGCCGAGGCGCTGAGGAAACACCATCCTCCGGGCGCGGAAATCCTGCCGCTGTTCGCCCGCCTTTCCGCCGCCGAGCAGGAACGCGTGTTCAAGCCCGGCGGCGCGCGCCGCATCGTGCTCGCCAC
This sequence comes from Sulfuricella sp., assembly GCA_030696235.1. Taxonomy (GTDB): domain Bacteria; phylum Pseudomonadota; class Gammaproteobacteria; order Burkholderiales; family Sulfuricellaceae; genus Sulfuricella. The sequence goes on from JAUYSN010000463.1 coordinate 3,852, forward strand.
CAACGTGGCGGAAACCTCGCTCACCGTGCCCGGCATCCGCTACGTCATCGACCCCGGCTACGCCCGCCTGCTGCGCTACAGCTACCGCTCCAAGGTGGAGCGCCTGCAAGTCGAAAAAATCTCCCAGGCCTCCGCCAACCAGCGCGCCGGCCGTTGTGGCCGGGTAATGAGCGGAGTGTGCGTGCGGCTGTATGCGGAGGAGGATTTCACCACCCGCCCCGCCTTCACCGACCCGGAAATTCGCCGCAGCAACCTCGCCGCCGTGATTTTGCGGATGAAGGCGCTGGGCTTGGCCGAGATCGAGGACTTCCCGTTCCTCGAACCGCCCGATTCCCGCGCCATCGCCGACGGCTTCAAGCTGCTGGAAGAACTCGGCGCGGTGGACGCGCAGCGCGCGCTGACCGAAACCGGCCGCCAGCTCGCCAAGTTCCCGATCGACCCACGCATCGGCCGCATGATCCTGGCGGCCAAGGCGGAAAACTGCCTGACCGAAGTGCTCATCATCGCCTCCGCTCTTTCCGTGCAGGACCCGCGCGACCGGCCGATGGAGCGCCAGCAGGCGGCGGACGACAAACACCGCCAGTTCCAGGACGACAATTCCGACTTCATCGGCTACCTCAAGCTGTGGGCGTTCTACGACGAGGCGCTGAAGCACAAGAAATCCAACCGCAAGCTGGTCGACCTGTGCCGCGAACATTACCTCTCCGCCACGCGTTTGCGCGAGTGGCGCGAAATCCACGGCCAGCTCCACGCCCAGGTGGTCGAGATCGGCCTGCGCCCGAACCAGACCCCGGCCAGCTACGAGGAAATCCACCGCGCCCTGCTCGCCGGCCTGCTCGGCAACCTCGGCGTCAAGACCGAAACCCAGGAATACGCCGGGGCGCGGGAAATCAAGTTCCACCTCTTTCCCGGCTCGGTGATCTATAAAAAGGCGCCGAAATGGGTGATGGCGGCGGAGCTGACCGAAACCGCCAAACTCTACGCCCGCTGCGCCGCCAGGATCGAGCCGGAATGGGTGGAAAAGGTCGCCGCCCCGCTACTGCGCCGCCACTACTTCGACCCCCACTGGGAAAAGAGCTCCGCCCAGGTGGCCGCCTACGAGCGCGTCAGCCTGTACGGCCTGACTCTGGTGCCGCGCCGCCGCGTCCACTACGGCACCATCAACCCGCAAGAATCGCGCGAAATCTTTCTCCGCGGCGCACTGGTGGCGGGCGAATTCAACACCCGCGCCCCGTTCTTCGAACACAACCGCAAGCTCGTCGCCGAAGTCGAAGAACTGGAACACAAGTCGCGCCGCCAGGACGTGCTGGTGGACGAGGAGCGCATTTACGCCTTCTACGACGCCCGCATCCCGGAGGGCATCCACAACGGCGCCGATTTCGACAAATGGCGCCGCGGGGCGGAAGCCAAAGACAAGCGCCTGCTGTACATGAGCCGCGACGACCTGATGCGCCACGGCGCCGAGGCGGTCACCGTCGAACTGTTTCCAGAAATCATAATCGTGGGCGAAACCGCCTGCCGCCTCAGCTACCGCTTCGAACCCGGCCACCCGCTCGACGGCGTCACCCTCACCGTGCCGCTGCACCTCTTGAACCAGATGGATGCCAAGCGCTTCGACTGGCTGGTGCCGGGCATGATCCGAGAAAAGCTCACCGTGCTGGTCAAATCCCTGCCCAAGCGGCTGCGCAGCGCCTGCGTGCCGGTGCCGGATTTCGTTACCAAGGCGCTGGAAGCGATGACGCCCGGCCAGGGCTTGCTCACTGAATCCCTCGCCGCATTCATCCGCAAAAAAACCGGTCAGGAAGTTCCCCCGGACACCTGGAAGGAAACCGACCTGCCGCCGCACCTGCGTATGAATTTCAAGGTGGTGGATGAGGCCGGCGCCGAAATGGCCTCCGGCCGCGACCTCGCCGCGCTCAAGGAAAAACTCGGCCAGGCCGCGCGCCTCACCTTCGCCAAAACGCCGGAACTCGACATCGAGAAGGAAGGCCTGACCAACTGGGACTTCGGCGACCTGCCGGAAAAGATCGCCTTCACCCGCGGCGGCCAGCAACTCACCGGCTACCCGGCGCTGGAAGACGACGGCGATTCGGTCTCGATCCGCCTGTTCGACACCCCCGAAGCGGCGCAAGCCGCCATGCGCGCCGGAGTGCGCCGGCTGCTGCGGCTCGCCCTCAACCCGCAGATGAAGCAGCTGGAAAAAAGCCTGCCCGGCTTCACCCAGACCGCCCTGCAACTGCGCGCCATCGCCTCCCCCGACGACCTCAAAGAGGATTTGCTCACCGCCATCACCGACCGCGCCTTCATCGGCGACGACAAGCTGCCCCGCACCACCAAGGCCTTCGCCACCCAGAAAGACCGCGCCCGCACCCGCCTCGCCGCCGTATCGGACGCCGCCTGCCGCATCCTTGCCACCATCGCCGCCGACTACCAGGCGATACAGGCCAGGCTCGCCGCCAAACCGCCCGGCAACGTCGCCGCCGACATCCGCGAGCAGCTCGCCAACCTGGTCTACAAAGGCTTTCTCACCGCCACCCCGTGGGAGCAGTTGCAGCACCTGCCGCGTTACCTCAAGGCCACCGTGCGCCGACTGGAAAAGCTCTCCGGCGCGGTCGAGCGCGACGCCAAATGGACGGCGGCCATCCGCGAACTGTGGCAGGATTACCAGAAGCGGCTGGAGAAGCACCGCAAGGAAGGGATCAGCGACCCGGAGCTGGACAAATTCCGCTGGATGATCGAGGAATTGCGGGTGTCGATGTTTGCGCAGGAGTTGAAGACGCCTTATCCGGTATCAGTCAAAAGGCTGCAGAAGGCTTGGGAAGGGGTGAAGACGTAACCCCCTCCCCGGGTCCTGCTTATCCCGCTCTTACTTTTTCTGAAAGCGGTGGATGTAGTCGATCAGCGGCATACACTGGAAACAAGCCCTTCGACAAGAATCTCAGGGCGAACGGATTCTGGCAAACCCAACCTAACGAGCAATCTGGGTTTACATGGGGTGGCTCATGCGTCCATATCGACAAAATAATTTGCGGCTGCGGCATCAATGGTTTCAGGCGTCAATTCCGGGCGCGTTTTCATGAACCTGGCCCGGTCTATGATATGTTCCACCAAGTCGCGGGGATGGCTGCCAACCAGCGGTCGTTTGGCTTGCCGGTAATAGGTCTCCACCAGGTAATTCGCCGCATCATCGTCATAGGCTATCCCCTGTAGTTCAAGAACGCGCCTGAGAATTTCATAGAACTGCGCTTCGGTCTGGTAGTTGATGCGTATCTTGTGCCGGATGCGGCGCAAGAATGCCTCGTCCACCAATTCACTCGGTTTCAGGTTGGTGCAGAAAACCGTGACCTGGTCAAAGGGAATCTCGAATTTTTTGCCGGTGTGCAATGAAAGAAAGTCGGTGCCCCGCTCCAGCGGGACAATCCAGCGGTTCAGCAATTGGCGTGGCGGCACCATTTGTCGACCGAAGTCGTCCAGGATAAAAAAACCATTCGCGGCCTTCATGTGGATGGGCGCTTCATAAAATTTGGTTACCGGATCAAAGTCCAGGTCCAGCGATTCCAGCGTCAACTCACCACCCACCATGGCAACCGGGCGGCGGCACAAGCGCCAGCGCGGATCGTACTTGACCCTTGATTCCAGATCCAGCTGAGAGCTGTCTTCGCCGCCGCCATCCGCGGCAATGTGGACGGCCGGGTCGAACAGCCGGATGACTTGGCCGCCGACCTCGACCGCATAGGGAATGAAAACCTCGGTGGTGAGCGCCCGCGCCAGGCTCTCCGAGATGCTGGATTTTCCCGTGCCGGGCGGGCCATAAATAAAAATTGAGCGGCCGGAGTTAAAGGCGGGGCCGAGTTGGTGGAGCAGATCGTCATCCACCACCAGATGGCTGAGCGCATGGCGCACCCAGTTCTCATCAATCTCGATCTGGCGCACGGTCTGATGTGCGGTCATGATATTGTAGAGTTGGAGCGGAACGGGTGCAGGCCCGGCATACTGGGACTGATTCAATGCCTCATCGGCACGCTGCCGCCCCTGCCCTGTCAATTCGAAGACATGCGTCGCACGGTTGTACCCCGCGGCACTTCGGATGGCAACAAGGCCATCGCTCCGCGCCGATTCCGTCAGTTCGTCCACAACGCTCATGAGCAGGCACATGTTTTTGCTCATAGGGCCAAGAGAAAATGTGCCGCCATCGAAATAGGCGATCTTCAGCAACAGATCGGTCAGGAACGTTCCGCCCAAACCGGTCTGATCGATCTTGAGCGGAACAGGCGGGACCGAATTAAAGAACTGCTTCAGTTCAGCGGGAGAAATATACTCCAGAGCCACCAGCGAATCGCCCAGGCGCCCCCCGTGCTGTTTCTGGTGGGTTAGCGCCTTATTGAGCTGCGCCATGGAGATGATGCCTTCGCGAACCAGCAGTTCACCAATGGTAGAAGCCATGATTTCCCTCGCATAAAAATGTATCGGCCATGTGTTTCCATGCCTCAAGGTAAAGAAGGCATGGTCCGGGTTGGGAACCCGGCAGCCGAAACGGTTTCTTTGTATTAGC
>JAUYSN010000472.1 GCA_030696235.1 Sulfuricella sp.
TATCTGCTGGCGTTGAACAATGCCTCCGCGATAGAAATTGCGCAAGCGGTGGACTACCTGCCCGGCACGGCGGGCTTCGTCAATGGCCTTTCCCATTGTGCCTGTCAGCAGGGTGTGCTGGATTTCTGGCTGGGTGAGCAATAGCTGGCAGGAATGAAGATAGCTGGTCAGCGCTGAAAGCGGCTGGTTCAGTTCATGTGCCAGGGCGGAAGTCATCTCGCCGGCAGCAGCAAAACGCAGCGCGCGGTCCAGCTCGACTTGCTGCTCGCGTAGCCGGTCTTCCAGCAGACGGCGGCTGCTAACGGCCATGCCCAGAAAAAGGCCGGTGATTGCCAGAGCCAGCATGAGCAGCTGAAGCTCAATGACGGCAGCGGCTTTGTGGCCGCCGACCTGGACGGCAGCGATCAAGCCGAGTTGCGTTCCGAGTATGGCCAGGGTCGCACCCCGGATGCCGTGCCGCATGGTGATCCAGACAAGGGGGAGAAAGAGCAGGTAAAAAAACTTGAACTCGTCAGTAAATTCAAGCCCGAAAATCACCCACAGCGCCAGTACTACGCTTGCGCTCTGGGCGGCGGTTTCCCTGGTCGGGCGCCAGCGGATCGTCTTGAAATGGGCGTGGGCGAGCAGCAGCGGAACGACCACCATGATGCCGATCATGTCGCCCACCCAGAAGCGCAGGATGCTGTCCAGGAGTTTATCCGGCGGCACCAGCCCGGCGAAGGTGTAGATGGCGACATAGGCCAGGGCTGCCAGCAGCGCCCCGGCGAGCGCTACCGCCAGAAACCATGACAGGTCGCGCAGGCTGCGGAACCCGGTGTCAAAGCGCAACGGTCCGAGGAGGAGGGCCGCGGCGCCGCTGTAGCAGGCCGTCAGTGCAAGCGAGGATGCCACCAGATAGGCGAAGGGTGCCGGAATCTCGCGCACGAAAATTTCCGCCAGCAAGGCGGCGGCAAACAAAGCCGGCCATTTTCCCAGTCCATGCAGCAGCAGAAATGCCAGGCTCAATCCGGGCGGTGGGTTCCAGGGCGTGATCGCGAGCGGCAGCAGCGGATGGATATAGCTTACCCAGTCCATGAAAACATAGAGGACCAGATAACCCGCGAAAAGCGGCCAGGATTTCATCAAGAATCTGCCAGGTTGCTTAAACAGGTCTTATTTTAACCCACCATGCAGTTCGCGCGCGTTGACCAGGCAATATTCAATGCCGTGAGGCCATAAAAAAACCCCGCCGAAGCGGGGTTTTTGTTCTACCGGGAAAGCCAGGGGCAAAATTACATCATGCCGCCCATGCCACCCATACCGCCCATATCTCCGCCACCCATGCCGCCGCCCGACTCTTCCTTCGGCATCTCGGCCACCATGCATTCGGTGGTGAGCATCAGGCCGGCTACGGAAGCGGCGTTCTGCAGCGCGTAGCGGGTCACCTTGGTGGGGTCGAGCACGCCCATTTCCACCATGTCGCCGTAGGTGTCGTTGGCAGCGTTGAAGCCATAGTTGCCCTTGCCCTCGGCCACCTTGTTCACCACCACCGACGGCTCGACGCCGGCGTTGGCGACGATCTGACGCAGTGGCTCTTCCAGGGCGCGCAGCACGATCTTGATGCCGGCATCCTGGTCGGCGTTGTCGCCCTTGATCTTGGCGATGGCGTCACGGGTGCGCAGCAGTGCCACGCCGCCGCCGGCGACGATGCCTTCTTCCACTGCAGCGCGGGTGGCGTGCAGGGCGTCTTCGACGCGGGCTTTTTTCTCTTTCATCTCGACTTCAGTAGCCGCCCCGACCTTGATCACGGCCACACCGCCTGCCAGCTTGGCGACGCGCTCTTGCAGCTTCTCGCGGTCGTAGTCGCTGGTGGTTTCTTCGATCTGCTTGCGAACCTGCTTGACGCGGCCTTCGATGTTCTTGTGATCGCCGGCGCCGTCGATGACGATGGTTTCATCCTTGCCGACTTCGATGCGCTTGGCTTGGCCCAGTTCGGCCAGCGTGCATTTCTCCAGGGACAGGCCCACTTCCTCGGCGATCACGGTGCCGCCGGTGAGGATGGCGATGTCTTCCAGCATGGCCTTGCGACGGTCGCCGAAGCCAGGCGCTTTAACCGCGCAGGTCTTCAGGATGCCACGGATGTTGTTCACTACCAGGGTGGCCAGCGCTTCGCCGTCCACGTCCTCGGCGATGATCAGCAGCGGGCGGCCGGCCTTGGCGACTTGCTCCAGTATCGGCAGCAGGTCGCGGATGTTGGAGACCTTCTTGTCGTGCAGCAGCAC
>JAUYSN010000481.1 GCA_030696235.1 Sulfuricella sp.
CCTAACCAGGGCAGTCTTGGGTGTGAGATCCATCAGCGACCGAATGGCATGGCGGGCGCGCTCGGCCGTGTAGCCCTCCGCCGCCTCGGAAATCGAATAAAGAAACACCAGCGTGGCCGCCTCGGCCCACTGGCCCATGACACCCGCCACGATGGCGGCCACCGACATCAGCAGCTCAATGCCGATCTCGCGTTCTTTGACGAGTTCTTCCAGTGCCTCGCGCCCGAAAAAGTAACCGCCAATGAGCACGGCGGAAACATACAAAAATGTCGCAAGCGAAGTCGGCAGGCCCGCCATGGCACCGAAAAACCCGACCGCCAGCAACACACCAGAGGCGGCGGACATCACTACCTTGAGATTGCGCCAGGGGCGCGGCATGGGCAACGACTGGGCAGCGCCACATGACGTGCAGGCCATCACTCCCCCACCACGGCAAGCGCCCGAGTCTGTATCCCTACCCGGCAGCGCCCGCCTTCGCGCAGGCACATACGGTTCTGGAAATTCGCCAGATCATTCGCGAAAAGGCTATCGCTGTCAGGCAACGCCTTGATCATGTCGTACAAGCGATCGAGATGCGACACACCGCACACCAGCCGGTGGTACACCCAGCGCCCATCCTTTTCGGCGGACAGCAGGCCAGCCTGGCGCAGGACCTTGAGATGGCGCGACAGCTTGTACTGGGGCTCCATCAGGCTGTCCACCAGCTCGCAAAGGCACGCTTCCTCCCCTGTGTTGGCCAGAAGTCGGGCAATTCGAATCCTCGTCGGGTCCGCGAGAGCCTGAAATATTTCCTGTGGTTTGATATTTATTGAATGCATAGTTGCATTATAACGCAACTATGCAATATTGCAACTTCAAAGGCTTAAGGAATGCAGTGATCAAAGCGCACAGCTAGTGTAGTGTGCCTCTGTGGTGAATCGCTTGTTCTCGGATTAATGGGCTATGCGGTCGACAGCTTCGGCCAATTGCCGCAACGCCGGGGCGATCTCGACCGAATAGGGTTGAGGCGATGTTTCCAGTTGCTTCAAGCGCTCCGGCAGCCGCGCCAGTTCGGCGGCTGCACGGCGCCGCGATTCTTCCAGCGGTTCGGGCGCGGCCAGGCGCTTGCCCGAGAGCATGAAGGGCTGGATCAGGGGCGCACCCGCCTGCACATCGTTTTCCAGCGTCAGGATGTCGTGATCCAGGCTGCCATCCGCGGCATTGATGCGGTAAACCTGCTTTCTGCCGGGCCAGGTGGCCTTGCCTTCCGAGCGCTTGCGGCGCGGTTGGCCGGCGTATTCAACCAGTTTGTAGGCACAGTCGAGATAGGGGGCGTCGGCGGAGGTATCGAGGCGGGTGCCGACGCCGAATCCGTCGATCGGCGCACCTTGCGCCAGCAGCCGGGCGATTTCGTGCTCGTCGAGGTTGCCGCTGCAGAAAATGCCGACTTCGCTGAGCCCGCCCCGGTCGAGAATGCGGCGGACATTGTGCGCATGCTCGGACAGGTTGCCGCTGTCCAGGCGTACTGCCTTGATGCGGATGGGTTGCAGGCGCGGAGCCAGTTTGACGACCTTTTCCGCTGCCGTTTCGGTGTCGTAGGTGTCGATCAGCAGTACGGTGTTGGTCGGTTGAGAATGGGCGAAGCGTTCGAAGGCGGCGGTTTCGTCGGCGTGTGCCTGGATGTATGAGTGCGCCATGGTGCCGTAGAGCGGGATGCCGAACTGCACCCCGGCCAGCACCGTGGCAGTGCCGGAATAGCCTGCCAGGTAACCGGCGCGCGCCGCCAGCAGCCCCGCCTCCGCGCCGTGGGCTCGGCGCAGGCCGAAATCGACGAGCAGTTTCCCGGGCGCGACAAGCACGCTGCGTGCGGCCTTTGAGGCGATCAGGGTCTGGAAATGCAGCAGGTTGATGATGCGGCTTTCCACCAGTTGCGCCTGGGTAATCGGGGCGGTGATGCGCAGGATCGGCTGGTGCGGGAAGAACAAAGTGCCTTCCGGCATGGCGTGGACTTCGCCGGTAAAGCGCAGCGTCTTGAGAAAGTCGATGAAATCCGTGTTGAAACGGCCGCAGTCGGCCAGCCAGTTCAGCTCCTCGGGAGTGAAGTGCAGATTCTCCAGGAACTGCAGCACCTGCTCCAGCCCCGCCGCCATGAGAAAATTCCGCTGCGGCAGGTCGCGCACGAAGAATTCGAACACGGCGGTTTCATTCATGCCCTCGTCGAAATAGGCCTGCAGCATGGTGAACTGGTAAAGGTCGGTGAGCAGAGGGCTGGATTGCGGGTTCACGCGGCGATATCCTCGAAGTGGATGGGGTGCGCGCCGAGCGAAGTCATCTCCTCGATAGCGCGCTGCCCGTCTTCGGGTTTCAGGTTGACGGCGCGGATGCCATCGAGCAGCAGCAGGGCATCGAAACCGCGGGCCAGCGCGTCCCTGACGGTGTTGAGTACGCAGTAATCGGTAGCCAGTCCGCCGATAAACAGGCGGTTGATGCCGTCCATGCGCAGGCGCTGCTCCAGTTCGGTTCCCTCGAAGCCGGAATAAGCGTCCGCATCACGGCGGGTGGCTTTTGCAATCACCACCGCATCAGGGGGTAAATCGAGTTTTGGCGAGAACGCTGCACCCGGGCTGCCGGCGATGCAGTGCGGTGGCCAGATGCCGCCTTGTGCACGGAATGAGCAGTGGTCTGGCGGGTGCCAGTCGCGGGTTGCATATATCGGCAGGGATGCTCTTCTGAATGCCTTGATATAAAGGTTGAGCGCAGGGATGATTTCGTCGCCAGCCGGCACGGCCAGACTGCCCCCAGGCAGAAAATCGTTTTGCACATCCACCAGCAGCAGCGCGTCGCCGGGGTGTGGACGAAGGTTCAAAGGGAAGGGTGCGCTGTTTTTCACGATGGGTTACTGGCGGGATGTGTTTGAGTGAGTTATTTGCTCATTATAGTTTGCATCCAGTGAATGCTCGCCGAGGTTGGTTGTTCCCCGGGCTTTAATGCACGAGTCGTCACTTGACAAAGCCTCGGATGCCTGATTCATCCACAATTTTGGCCGTAGCGAGGAATTGCGATCATAACCTCATGATAAACCACGGGCTTATTGATAACATATTGATTATAATCAGCAAGAGTGTAAGGGTAGAATTTAGTCAAATTGTCGTTCTTCCTTGTGTGTATTGGACTTGCGACATGTCTATACAGCTTATGCACAAACTTATCCACAGCTTATGTGGAAAATTGCATTGTCAATAAGGGTTTCCCCTAAAATGCCATTTAACCGATGGCATCGGTGAAATAATGACTGATTTCCGTCATGGCGGCATATTCGGTTGCGGCAATCCCGGCTTTACCGAAATCCAGCGCATCCGGGTAGCCACTGGCAGCCTGGGCTTGCGTCCTGGCTTCGCTACACCAGTCTTTTGCCCATGCGGCGGAGGCAGCCAGATTATCCGGCCTGAATTGGCCGATGGCCTGTTGCGCCGCCTGCCAGAAACCGTTACGGGATAGTGCGGCATGTATCCGGGCGATTTCAGGCCGGTTCCTTTGCCGGATCGCTTCGGCCAGGGCTTGTGCATGCTCTGCAAGAATCCGCATGCGGATTTCAGCCGCGTGTTTCTCGACCGCTCCCTTGACCGCTTCGTAAGCGGGGGTGTGCCGATCCGCCGGGCGGGCAGTGGCAGAAATAAAGGATTGCAAGGCGATCAGCGCGGCCAGGGCGTGGCTGCTGTTGCGCGCTTGTTTGATGGCTTCCAGGCACTGGGTTTCG
>JAUYSN010000482.1 GCA_030696235.1 Sulfuricella sp.
TTCCGCCTGGCTGGTGCTGGTGGACAATCCCGATCACCACCCCGATGGGGATTTTGCATTAAGGCAAGGCAAGGTGCTGGATGATGGTGAGCACAAACTTACTTTCAGCGGGATAGGGATCTACCGCCCGGAACTGTTTTCGGCTATTGCCCGCGGGACGAAAGCCAGGCTCGCTCCGCTGTTGCGCGAACAGATGGCTGCGGGGCGGGTCGGCGGCGTGCATCACCGGGGCTTGTGGCTGGATGTCGGTACGCCGCAGCGGCTCCATGAGCTGGACGGCTTGCTGCGGAACTCCGGACGGGAAGCGTACTCAGAATAGGACATGATGAATTACCAGATCTACACTCAGCGCCGCCGCCGGCTGGCCGAACAGATGCAGGCCGGCGTGGCAGTGATTCCCACTGCGCCTGAGCGCCCCCGTAATCGTGACAGCAGTTATCCTTACCGGTTCGACAGCTATTTCCACTACCTGACCGGCTTTGGCGAACCCGAAGCGGTACTGGTCCTGGTCGCCGGGGCGGCACCCAAAAACATCCTGTTCTGTCGTGAGAAAAACGCCGAGCGCGAAGTCTGGGATGGCTTCCGCTATGGCCCGGAGGCGGCAAGCGAGACTTTCGGATTCGATGAGGCTCATCCTATCGCCATGCTGGACGAGATGATGACCAAGCTGCTCGCCGACCAGCCTAGCCTGCATTTCCATCGTGGCGCCGACAGCGCCTGGGATGCGCGGGCGGTGGGCTGGCTCAATGCGGTGCGGGCCGAGGTGCGCAACGGCATTGCCGCCCCGTCCGCAATCAGGGACGTACGCGTGTTGCTGGACGAAATGCGTCTGATCAAAAGCACTGAAGAAATCGCCACCATGCGCCGCGCTGCCGAAATCTCCAGTGCCGCGCATCGCCGTGCCATGCAGCAGGTCCGACCAGGGCGGCACGAATACGAAATCGAGGCGGAAATTCTGCATGAATTTCGCCGCCACGGCGCGCAGGCGCCGGCATATTCATCCATAGTCGCGGGCGGAGCCAATGCCTGCGTGCTGCATTATGTCGACAACAGTGACGGACTCAGGGATGGCGACCTGCTGCTGATCGATGCGGGTTGCGAACTGGATGGCTACGCCGCCGACATCACCCGTACTTTTCCGGTCAACGGGCGCTATAGCGCAGCGCAGAAGGACGTGTACGAAATGGTGCTGGCGGCACAGGCGGCGGCAATCGGTGCCGTCAAAATAGGCGCCAGCTGGGACGATCCGCACCAGGCCGCCCTCAAGGTGCTGGCGCAGGGCATGATCGACCTTGGCCTGTGCACGGGAAGTGTGGACGGGGTGCTGGAATCGGGCGACTACAAGCGCTTCTACATGCACAAGACCGGCCACTGGCTGGGGATGGATGTGCACGACGTGGGCGACTACAAGAAAAGCGGCGAGTGGCGCAAGCTGGAAGCGGGTATGGTGCTGACCGTCGAGCCTGGCTGCTACATACGGCCCGGCGAGGGCGTGCCGGAGCATCTGTGGAATATCGGCATCCGCATCGAGGACGACGTGCTGGTGACGGCACTTGGTTGCGAAGTTCTGACGGCGGCAGCGCCGAAAACGGTAGCCGAAATCGAGGCAACGATGGGGGTGGCATGAGCGAAGAGTTTGACATCATTATCGTTGGTGCCGGCCTGGTCGGTGCCTCATTCGCTCAGGCGATGAAGGACAGCGGGCTGAAGCTGGCGCTGGTGGAAAGCGTGGCGCCGACTGCGCCAGCGCCGGAGTGGACCAGCCGGGTTTACGCCATCAGTCCGGGCAGTATCGAATTCCTCCGCGAGAGCGGGGCCTGGCAGCAATTCGATGCCGC
>JAUYSN010000486.1 GCA_030696235.1 Sulfuricella sp.
CGCATCAGGCCAATATTCGCATTATCCAGGCCACCGCCAAGAAGCTGGGCATGAGCATGGATAATGTGGTGGTTACGGTCGACATCCATGGCAACACCTCGGCGGCCTCGATCCCCCTGGCGCTGGATGTCGCGGTTCGTGATGGGCGGATCAAGTCTGGTGACACCATACTGATGGAAGGCGTGGGCGGTGGTTTCACCTGGGGTTCGGCCCTGGTAACTTGGTGAGAAGGTAAGAAAACATGAGTTTTGCATTTGTATTTCCAGGACAGGGTTCGCAGTCGGTCGGCATGATGAATGGCTTCGACGGTCTTTCTATCGTGCGCGAGACCTTCGAGGAAGCGGGGGATGTCCTCAAGCAGGATTTGTGGGGCATGGTCACGGGCGGTAGCGCCGAAGAACTCAACCTGACCGTGAACACCCAACCGGTCATGCTGACTGCCGGCGTGGCGGTGTATCGTGCCTGGAATGCCCTGCAAGGAGCGCGGCCGACTGTGCTGGCCGGCCACAGCTTGGGCGAATACACCGCACTGGTTGCATCCGGAGCTTTGTCCTTTGCGGATGCGCTGCCGCTGGTGCGCTTCCGCGCTCAGGCCATGCAGGAAGCGGTGGCCGAAGGTGTGGGCGGCATGGCGGCGATTCTGGGGCTCGATGACGATGCCGTGCGCGCCGTTTGCGCCGAAGCAGCGCAAGGCGAGGTGCTGGAAGCGGTCAATTTCAATTCGCCTGGCCAAGTCGTGATCGCTGGCCATAAAACCGCAGTTGAACGAGGCATGGTTCTGGCCAAGGAAAAGGGCGCAAAACGTGCGCTGCCACTGCCGGTCAGCGTTCCCTCCCATTGCGCCCTGATGCGCCCGGCGGCGGATGCGCTGACACAGCGCCTGCAGACGATTTCGCTCAAAGCGCCGCAAATTCCGGTGGTGCATAACGCTGATGTCAAAAGTCACGGCGATGAAGCCGGTATCAAGGATGCGCTGGCGCGCCAACTGTACAGCCCGGTGAGATGGGTGGAAACGGTCAGGAGTTTTGCCGAGCTAGGCATCGTCTCACTCGCGGAATGCGGGCCCGGAAAGGTGTTGGCCGGACTGAACAAGCGCATCGACGGCAATATGCAGGCATTTGCACTGTCTGATGAAGCGGCGCTGCGCCAGGCAATGGATACATTGAAATAATCAGGGAGAATAGTCAAATGCTGGATGGGCAGATTGCTTTGGTGACAGGCGCCAGTCGTGGAATTGGCCAGGCTGTCGCGCTGGAGCTCGGCAAGCAGGGCGCAACCGTTGTCGGCACGGCGACCAGCCAGGCCGGCGCAGACAATATCAGCGGCTATCTGAGCCAAGCTGGCATCAAGGGGGCAGGGCTGGCTCTGAACGTCAAGGACCCTGCGCAGATCGAGCAGGTATTGCAAGCCATACGAACTCAATTCGGTGAAATCTCCATTCTGGTCAATAACGCCGGCATCACGCGCGACAACCTGCTGATGCGGATGAAGGAAGAGGAATGGGACGACATCATGGACACCAACCTGAAGTCCGTGTTCCGCTTGAGCCAGGCTGTTCTGCGTGCAATGATGAAGGCGCGTTATGGCCGCATCATCAGCATTGCCTCGGTGGTAGGCGCGATGGGGAACGCCGGCCAGACCAATTATGCCGCTGCCAAGGCGGCCATCATCGGCTTCAGCAAGTCGCTGGCGCGCGAAGTCGGTAGCCGCAATATCACGGTTAACTGCGTCGCGCCGGGTTTCATCGATACGGACATGACCCGCGCCCTGAGCGAGGAGCAGCGCAATGATCTGCTCGGCCACATCCCGCTGGGACGCCTCGGTACGGTCCAGGATATCGCGGCTTCGGTCGCGTTCCTGGCTTCGCCGCAAGCAGGTTATGTCACGGGTACTACCATGCACGTCAATGGCGGCATGTACATGAGTTAATTGGGCAAACTTCCCGGTTTGGTGAAGTGGGCAATTTTTGGTAAAATGCGTCAGCTTTTTTATAGCGATTCAAGAGAGGGTACTGAGATGGAAAATATCGAACAACGCGTCAAAAAAATTGTTGCCGAGCAACTGGGCGTGAACGAAGCAGAAGTAAAAATCGAATCCTCCTTTGTCGACGACTTGGGCGCTGATTCCCTGGATACCGTTGAACTGGTCATGGCACTGGAAGAAGAATTCAACTGCGAAATTCCTGACGAAGAAGCGGAAAAAATCACTACCGTCAAAGAAGCCGTTGATTACGTCAATGGCCATCTGAGCTAAGCTGTTCCTATCTATCCTGTAACCACTCGCAACTGGAGCTGTCTTGTCTAAACGCAGAGTCGTCATCACCGGCCTGGGCATCATTTCGCCTGTCGGTAATACTGTTGAGCAAGCGTGGTCGAACATTCTTGCCGGCAAATCCGGAATAAGCCGGATTACCCGGTTCGACCCTTCGGCCTTTTCCACCCAGATCGCCGGCGAGGTCAAAGGGTTCGATGTCACCGAGTATATTTCCGCCAAAGAAGCTCGTCGCATGGATATTTTTATCCATTACGGGCTTGCAGCGGGAATACAGGCGATCAAGGACTCCGGTATTGTGGTTACTCCGGAAAACGCCGAGCGCATCGGCGTTAATATCGGCTCCGGCATCGGTGGTCTGCCGATGATCGAGGATACCCATAACACCTATCTGGAAGGCGGGCCGCGCAAAATTTCCCCGTTTTTCATTCCTGGCACGATCATCAATATGATCTCGGGCAATCTGTCCATCATGTTTGGACTAAAAGGCCCGAACCTGGCGATGGTTACAGCCTGTAGCACGGCGACTCACTGCATCGGCGATTCCGCACGCATGATCGAATACGGCGACGCAGATATCATGATCGCGGGCGGAGCAGAATCCACTGTGACACCGCTGGCGGTTGGCGGCTTTGCCTCAGCGCGGGCGCTGTCCACACGCAATGATGACCCCGAAAAGGCGAGCCGTCCCTGGGATACCGGTCGGGATGGCTTCGTGCTTGGAGAAGGCGCAGGGGTGCTGGTACTCGAAGAGTACGAGCACGCCAAGGCGCGCGGGGCGAAAATTTATGCCGAAGTGCCCGGTTTCGGCATGAGTGCAGATGCCAACCACATGACGGCCCCCTGCGAAGACGGTAGCGGCGCTGCTCGCTGCATGACCAATGCATTGCGCAACGCCGGGATTCCGCACAATCAGGTTGATTTCATTAACGCCCACGGCACATCCACGCCCTTGGGCGATCTGGCCGAAACCAAGGCGGTCAAACTCTGCTTCGGCGAGCACGCCAAAAATATTGCGGTCAATTCGACAAAATCCATGACCGGGCATCTGCTTGGCGCTGCAGGCGGGGTCGAAGCGGTATTTTCGGCGCTTAGCGTGCATCATCAAATTTCTCCGCCGACCATCAATATGGTCGAGCAGGATCCCGAGTGCGATCTTGACTATGTGCCGAATGTTGCCCGCAAGATGAAAATCGATGTCGCCCTGTCGAATTCCTTCGGGTTTGGTGGCACCAACGGCACCTTGGTGTTCCGCAAGATCTGAATACCTGCAGCTGGGGCGACACGCCCATGGGTTTTCTCTCGTCATTAAGGTAGCTTGTGCCCGTCATACAGCTCCCCGGTACGCCCGACTTGCTTGGCCTCCATGCGGCAAACCCGTTGCGCTATCCCTATCTGCTGCAAACTCTGGGTTGTCCTGGCTGGGATATTCTTTTCGCTTTTCCAGTGCAGTCGCAAATATTCCCCTCCGATCCGACAGGACAGGAAAAATCATTTTTTTCCGTGCTGGATGAAGAATGGGGAAAAGCGGCGCGCCCATCAGAGCAGGGGGTGACCAAGCTTCCCTTTCACGGGGGCTGGTTCGTTTATCTCGGCTATGAATTGTTGCACCAGTTGGAGCCCTCCGTCGCGGTAAAGCAGCAGGCAAGCCAATTCCCGTTGGCCGCCCTGGTCCGCATTCCTGCGGCTATCATGGTCGACCGTGCCGAGGGGCAGACCTACTTGTTTGCCGAGGAAGCCTGTTCGCATCTTCTTGAAGACCTGCACACCGATTTGAACGGTGTTGCCGAATATATAACCAGCCCGGTAAAGGTGCATGAACTTGAAGAGGAAGACGAACAGATTTTCCTGCAAGGGGTGACTGAGATTAAGCGCTACATCCTGGAAGGGGACGTGTTCCAGGTCAATCTTGCACGCCAGTGGCGGGCTCGGATCGAACATCAAGACAGTGCAGCCGATGTTTACGCGCGTCTGCGCGAGAGTAATCCGGCCCCGTTTGCGGGTATCGCCGACTTCGGCAGACACCAGATCATCAGCTCATCCCCGGAGCGATTGGCGAAGGTACGCGGTGGCGTGATCGAGACGCGCCCGATCGCCGGCACGCATCCGCGCGCTCCGCTGGCAGAAGAGGATGAGCTGCTGCGTCGACAGCTGATCGCCAGCCCCAAGGAACGCGCCGAGCACATCATGCTGGTCGACCTCGAGCGCAATGATCTGGGGCGGGTGTGCGAGCCGGGCAGTATCGAGGTCAGCGAACTGATGACGGTGTGCAGCTACGCTCACGTTCACCACATCGAATCCAGCGTGCGCGGTCGTTTGCGCGAGAATACGACTCCTTCCGAAGTGATGCGGGCGCTGTTTCCAGGAGGCACTATTACCGGTTGCCCCAAAGTCCGCACCATGCAAATCATCAGTGAGATTGAACCCTCACCCCGTTACGCTTATACGGGCAGCATGGGGTATCTTAATCTCGATGGCAGCATGGATCTCAATATCGTGATCCGCAGTTTCATGCTCGAAGGGAATGCGCTGACCTTCAAGGCCGGCGCAGGCATCGTTGCCGACTCCGACCCCTTACGCGAACTTGCCGAAACCCGCGCCAAGGCAAAGGGCCTGCTCAGGGCTCTAGGAGCGGCTCAATGACCCTGGTTAACGGTCTTCCGAGCGAACATGTCCGGGTCTTTGACCGGGGTCTGACGTACGGTGACGGGGTTTTCCGAACCTTGCTGGCGAGGGCGGGCCATCCATTGTGCTGGCCACGCCATTATGACAAGCTGTACGCGGATTGTGCGGCGCTCGGCATTATGTGTCCGCCTGAAGCTTTCCTGGCTGCGGAAATGGCCGAATTGATAGCGGAAACACCAGACTGCGTGCTGAAAGTGATCGTCACCCGTGGAGAAAGCCAACGTGGTTACGCGATTCCGGAGCACATGGAGCCGACCCGCATCCTGACGGCGGGTCCTGCTCCGCAGTACCCGGCAAACTATTTGACGGATGGGGTGCGGCTACACCTTTGTTCCACACGCCTTGCCATACAGCCCTTGCTGGCCGGGATCAAGCATCTCAACCGCCTGGAAAACGTGCTGGCGAGGCGGGAATGGACCAATTCCGAAATTGCCGAGGGGTTAATGCTCGACATGGATGGAAATGTAATCGAAGGGACGATGAGCAATCTGTTCCTTCTCAAGGGCAAGACCTTGCACACCCCGGACCTTGGACGTTGCGGCGTGGCCGGCGTGCAGCGGGAGCGCATCATGGATCTGGCCAGCAGGCTCGGCATGACGGTCAGGGTGGAAAATCTGCCGTTGGCCCGAATCTACGACGCGGACGAGGTTGTGCTTTGCAATAGCATCATCGGCGTCTGGCAGGTCAGGGAGCTGCTAGGAACCTGTCGGACTTATGGGGATCGAAGCGAGAATTCGGCTGGGCGAGGACAGATTTTGCCGGTTTTGCAGGTTAATAGTCATTCTATTGACCAAAAAAGCGGCGAAATATGGACCGCCCAGGCGGATTCGCAGCCGATTCATCATAAGTCCGACAGGCTCCCAGGAAAAACATGGCAGGCCGGCAAGCTGGCGGCACGCTTGAGGAGTTTGCTGGATGATGACTGTCATTAAGCGCGGCATTGCCGCGCTCATCGTGTTGGGAATGTCGGCTGCGGGCTGGGAGCTGTATTTCGCCAATACCCCCGTACACCTGCCACTATCCCCCTACGAGTTTACGCTCAAGCATGGCAGCAGCCTGCGTACCATTGCCAGACAGTTCAGTGCCGAAGGACTGATTCCGGAGCCGTGGAGCTTTATTGTGCTGGCAAAAACCTTGGGCAAGGAAGGGGAGATCAAGGCCGGCAACTATCAACTGGATCGTGAAATCACCCCGTTCCAGCTGCTTCAAAAGATCACCAAGGGCGATGTCAGCCAGAGCGAAATCGTGTTCATAGAAGGATGGAATTTCAGTCAGATGCGCAAGGCGCTCGACGAGCATCCGGCTATCAGGCACGATACCGCCGGTTTGAGCGACAGGGAGCTGTTGAATCGCCTGGGGGTGCAGGAGGAAAACGCCGAGGGGCTGTTTTTTCCAGACACTTATTATTTCAGCAACGGGATGAGCGACTTGTCCGTGCTCAAACGTGCCTACCAGATCATGGGGCAGCGACTGTCCGATGCCTGGCGGGAACGCAGCCCGAATCTGCCGTATTCCACACCTTACGAGGCTTTGATCATGGCTTCCATCGTCGAGAAGGAGACCGGTCGATCTGGAGAGCGCCAGATGATCGCTGCAGTCTTTATCAATCGTCTGCGTATCGGCATGAGGTTGCAAACGGATCCGACCGTCATTTACGGCCTTGGTGAGACGTTTGACGGCAATTTGCATAAGCGCGATTTAACCACCGATAATGCCTATAATACTTACACTCGCGCAGGCCTTCCGCCCGGTCCGATTGCCATGCCGGGATGGGCTTCTATCCATGCGGCTCTACACCCAGCGGCGACCTCCGCGCTGTATTTCGTGAGCAGGGGAGACGGTACCCACCAGTTTTCCCGCAGTTTGGCGGAGCATAATCAGGCTGTGGCGCGTTACCAGAAGACCGTACCCAGAAAAAAGATTAACTAAATATCACAATATAATGATTTTAAAAAAAAACAATGCAAAATTTATCACGCTTGAGGGGATAGATGGCGCCGGCAAGAGTACCCACCTGAATTGGCTGGCGGAGCGCCTGCGCAGCCAGGGGAAAAATGTCCTGGTCACCAGGGAGCCGGGCGGGACACCGCTCGGTGAGGCGCTGCGCGAATTGCTCCTGCATCAAGCCATGAACCTTGAGACCGAGGCCCTGTTGATGTTCGCTGCCAGGCGCGAGCATCTGGACAAGGTCATTATTCCGGCGTTGCGCGAGGGAACCTGGGTCATTTCAGACCGCTTCACCGATGCCAGTTTTGCCTATCAGGGCGGGGGCAGGGGGCTGGATGAATCCAAGCTGAAAATCCTTGAGCAATGGGTTCAGCAGGACCTGCAGCCGGACCTGACCTTGTTGTTTGACGTGACACTCGAAGTCAGTCGGCAGCGATTGTCCGCCAATGCATCTCTGGACCGATTCGAACAGGAAAAACAGGATTTTTTCCAGCGCGTGCGGGAGGCTTATTTGAAGCGCGCAGCGCAATTCCCGGAGCGAATCCGGGTGATCGATAGCGGGCGGACGCTGAATGAAATTCAAGTCGATCTTGAAGACATTGTTTCATCCATCTGACTAATATGATTTATCCATGGCAAAATGATATTTGGCGGCGACTGATGTCGAGCAAGGCGACTTTGCCTGGCGCTCTATTGCTGCAAGGCCGTGGCGGAATCGGGAAATTTCATTTGGCCTATACGCTGGCACAGGCGTTGCTGTGCGAATCCCCCCTGGAATCGGGCGAGCCTTGCGAGCATTGCGGCGCATGCAACTGGTTCAAGATCGGCGGGCATCCCGATTTTCGCCTGCTTGAGCCAGAAGCACAGAGCGCCGCGGCAGAATCGACGGGCGAAACGGCAGAGCAGGGCAAGGCGACCGACAAAAAGGCGAGCCAGTTTATTACCGTGGCCCAGATTCGCGAACTGGCGGATTTCGTCAACCTGACGACTCACCGCAATGGCTTGCGCATCATTCTGGTTCACCCGGCGGAAGCGATGAACGTTCACGCCGCCAATGCGCTGCTGAAAACATTGGAGGAGCCGCCGCCCGGCACGCTGTTCATCCTGGTGTCGCACCAACCCCAACGCCTGCTGCCTACAGTTCGCAGCCGCTGCCAAAAGATTAACGCCCCGCTGCCTGGGCGTGCGGAGGCATTGCAGTGGCTACGGGAGCAGGAGGTCGCGGAAGCCGAGGCCTGTCTGGCGCAATCGGGCGATGCCCCGCTTGCCGCCCTGCGGTTAAGTGCGGAAGATTACCAGTTGAAACGCGGCCAGATTCTGGAACAGCTTGGCGCGCCGGATCGATTTGACCCCCTTACCCTGGCGGAGCAGGGTGACAAGATGGAGCTGGCCTGGATACTGAACTGGATGCAGCAGTGGGTCTATGATCTGGCAAGCATCGGCATGGCGGGGCAGGCGCGATACCAGCCTGAGTCGTCAGCGGAAATGAATCGCTTGGCAAAAACCGTTAACTTGATAGAATTGTTTCGGTTCCAGCAGGAGTTATTGGCAGCGCAGCGCGCATTGCACCATCCGCTGAACAACCGATTGGTGCTGGAGCAATTGTTTTTTTCTTATTGGCAACTCGTGAACCGTCAGGACGCCGCTTATGTCTGATCCAAAAGCTTCAGCCGCTCCGCGACCGGGCGTGCTTTCTTTGAGCATCAAGGAAAAACCCGCGCTGTATGCGGCTTATATGCCTTATCTGAAGGGCGGCGGGATTTTTATCCCAACCAACAAACCTTATCGACTGGGTGACGAGGTTTTTATGCTGCTCTCCTTGATGGAGGATCCGAACAAGTTGCCGGTAGCCGGCCGTGTTGTCTGGATCACCCCGGAAGGGGCGCAGGGCAATAAGGTGCAGGGAGTGGGTGTGCAGTTCGGCGATAACGAGAGCGGGGTCTCCGCGCGCAACAAAATCGAGGGCCTGCTTGGCGGCAGCAAAACATCCCGCCCCACCCACACCATGTAGATGTAGATGTAGATCCAGTCAAACCACGCCGCCACCCCTGGGGCGGCATACTCTTGTGCAAGCCATGCTAGTCGATTCCCACTGCCACTTAAACTTTCCCGAGCTCGCCTCAAATCTGCCCGAGATATTCGCCAACATGGAAAAAAACGGGGTTGGCCTTGCGCTATGCGTGAGCGTCAATCTGACTGATTTTCATGAGATTATCAGCCTGGCTGAAACCTATCCTCAACTCTACGCATCGGTCGGAGTTCATCCCGATTATGAAGACGAGGAGGAGCCAACAGTTGAAAGACTGGCTGAATTGGCGAACCACCCCAAGGTGATTGCAATCGGCGAAACTGGTCTGGATTACTTCAGACTGAAAGGCGACCTGGAATGGCAAAGAAAGCGTTTCCGCAACCATATCCGCGCCGCAAAACTCTGCGGCAAGCCGTTGATTATCCATACCCGCGAGGCGGCAGCCGATACGCTGCGCATCATGGAAGAGGAGGGGGCGGCAAGCGTGGGCGGTGTAATGCACTGCTTTACCGAAAGTCTGGAGGTTGCGGAACATGCGATAGCTCTTGGCTTTTATATCTCTTTTTCAGGTATTGTTACCTTTAAGAACGCGATACAAGTCAAGGAAGTTGCAAAGAATATCCCCCTGGACAGAGTGCTGGTTGAAACCGATTCACCTTATCTTGCGCCCGCCCCATTCCGTGGAAAAACCAACCAGCCGGCATTCGTAAAGCATGTCGCAGAAGAAGTCGCACGATTGAGAGGGATAAGCGAAGAAGAATTGACTGAGGCCACCACTAGAAATTTTATGAGCCTATTCAAAGTAAAATGATATATAGAATAGTAGGTAAGGCATTATTTCTTCTAATGTTGGTTAGCAACATTTCTTTAGCCGATGAATTTATTGATGATTTCTTTATATCGATAACTCTTGGTGATGCGGGCGCAATCCAACATTTTCTTGCCAGGGGTGTCGATGCCAATGTAATGGACGCCAATGGCAACACGGCTTTAATTATTGCCGCGCGCGAAGGGCAAAATGATATTTTACGTACACTCCATAGGTCCGGCGCGAAACTAAACACCAAAAACCAATTCGGCGAATCTGCCATCATGCTTGCGGCGCTCAATGGTCACGTCCAAGTGGTCAACACTTTGCTCGGCCTGGGGGCGGATACAGGGGCAAACCATCAGGGCTGGACACCGATGATGTACGCGGCATTTTCTGGCCACAGTGAGATTGTCGAAAATCTGCTGCGTGCGGGTTCGGACGTGAACGCGGCGACCAACAACGGCACAACCGCATTGATGCTGGCATCGAAGGGCGGGCACATCGAAGTAGTCAAAGTGCTGCTCAAATATCATGCCAAAGCAGGTATCAAGAATGAAAATGGTGCATCAGCCTGGAGCTGGGCGATGGAGAGTGGCAATACCGATATCGCAAGCCTGTTGCAGGGCAAAAGGTAGTCTGAATGCATTAATTAAAAGCATCGCCGATAATATTTTATACTTCGTATAATGTATATTATGTTAAATAGTATGGTCATCGAGAAATGGCTGCTGTTATTGCGCCCATCGCAGCATCAAGGCATTATCCTCATTCAGCTCCACCCAAGTTGCGAACTCTTGGCCTTCCCTGTTCAGGACATCACGCAGCCAAATGGCTTCTTCCCTGGACGCACGGTTAACCTTGAAGTTTTTGATCCGGGTGGGCGTCATTTGCAGGCAAACCAGCTTGCCGGTCGATGGCTCCATGCTCGCAAAATACATCAAGCCCAGGTCGTCGCGGTAGGCTTCATGCCCGGCGATGCCCTCGTAGTCGTTGAGGAAGTCGCCGCAGCCGTAAAGGATAAGCTTCCCTTTGTACACCTCGATGCCCTTCACATGGTGGGAAGAGTGCCCGTGGACGACATCGACGCTCGCCTCGTCGATCAGCCGATGAGCGAATTCCTGCTGCTTATGGGGAACCGGATAGCCCCAGTTGCCTCCCCAGTGGATCGAGGCAATGACAATGTCGCCGGGCCGCCTTGCTTGCCCGACGCACTTCCGCATGCTCCGGACAGTGTCATCGGAGTAGTCCTGCAACAGGTTCACTCCGGGCTTTCCCTCGGAGGCGGCCCAGCTCCAAGGGATGCCGCTGGTTTCAGACCCGAACGCGAATACCAGCACCCTCCCCTTGCCGGGAACGGCCATCACCGCGGGTGCCTCGGCCTCGCGCAGATCCCGGCCTGCACCAGCGGTTTTTATATTGGCCTTGCTCAATGTTTCCAGCGTCTCGGCCAGCCCCGGATAGCCCCAATCCAGAACATGGTTGTTCGCCAGGGTGCAGCAATCGATCTTTGCCGCGATGAGTGAAGGGGTGTTTTCCGGATGCATTCGGTAGTTGATGCCCTTGTCTTCCGCCGCATCGCTTTGGGTGATGCTGGTTTCCAGGTTGATGATGCGCACGTCGGGCCCGACTCGTTCCAGTTCAGCCAGGGCGTCCCCCCAGATATAGGAAAAGCCCGCGGGTTTCGGGATCGGGCCGTTCGCCTCTACGGCAATTGCCACGTACCCGGCTGCACTTTTCATGTACGGCTCGTAGAGGACGGGGTCGCTGGGGTGCGGCAGCACCTGGTCGACCCCCCTTCCCGTCATGACATCGCCGCACAGGAACACGGTGATGAGACTTGAAGCATCGGGTTTCATGGCTCTTTCAGTGGGGTATCGCTCATATCCGGTGCTCCGGCAATGTCTGTCGTTTCATTTTAGATCATACCGGAGGCTTTCTTGTAATCCGCAAACCCGCCCTCTAGACTGAATCAAAGCATGTTAATTCAAAGGGGTAACAGCCATGAAACTGACCTTGAGCGTCATCAAAGCCGACATCGGCTCCATCGGTGGCCACATCGCGCCGCCCCAGGCGCTGCTCGAGACGGTTCGCACCCAATAATCCAACCTGCGGAGATGGCCGCGATGTCAGCCATTGATGCTCCAATGGCTCATTTCAGCAAAGCGCGTAATCAGTCATATGCCAAGAAATTGCCATGAGGTGGCGAGTTTGCTGCTGGCGCAATACCCCGCGCCGAGGCTCGCCCTGAACTATGCCAACGCCCTCGAACTGCTGGTCGCGGTGATCCTTTCCGCCCAGTGCACCGATGCGCGGGTGAATGAAGTGACCCGGCACCTGTTCAGGATATACCGGACTGCGGCTGACTTCGCCGCAGCGGACCCTTCGGCGCTGGAGGAAGATATCCGCCCCACCGGCTTCTACCGCAACAAGGCGAAAGCGGTGATCGGCTGTTGCCGCAAGCTGGTGGAAGAATTCGGAGGCAAAGTGCCGGAAACGCTGGAAGCGCTCATCACCCTGCCAGGAGTAGGAAGAAAAACCGCCAACATGGTGCTGGGCAACGCTTTCGGCAAGCCGGGCATCGCCGTGGATACCCATGTGCTGCGCGTGACCAACCGCCTCGGCCTCGTTTCATCAGACGATCCCGAGGAGGTGGAAAGGCAGCTGATGGGGCAACTTCCACCGGCGCAGTGGACGGCGTTCAGCAATGCCATGATCCTGCACGGCAGGCAGGTGTGCACGGCAAAAAAGCCGAAATGCGGCGAGTGCGTCCTGTATGCCGAGTGCGGGTGGGCTGGCAAAATGTCGGCCTGATGGGATGCTTATGAAAACCCTGCTTTTAACCGGTGTCCCCGGCGTGGGCAAAACCACGGTGCTGCGCAAGGTGGCCGACGTCTTGTCGGACCGGCGGCTGGCCGGTTTCTATACCGATGAAATCCGCTCCGACGGCGAGCGGCGCGGTTTTCGCATGGTATGCTTCGATGGGCGCGAGGGAGTGATGGCGCGGATGGAATTCCCTGGCCCCCACCGCGTCGGCAAATACGGCGTGGATGTGGCGGTGATCGATGCGTTGGCCGCTTCTTCCTTGAAGCTGGAGCAACACGCGGATGTTTATCTGGTGGATGAGATCGGCAAGATGGAATGTCTATCGGAACAATTCGTCGCCGCCATTGGCAGAATCCTGATGTCGGGCAAGCCGGTTGTCGCCACCGTCGCTTTGCACGGCGAGGGGCTCATCGACGAAGTCAAGCACCGCCCAGGTGTCCAGATATGGCAGGTGACCCGGGAGAACCGCGACCGCCTGCCGGATGACATCCTGGCCTGGCTGAGGAAGCCGTAATAGCTCATGGTCCTGCCCGACTATCAAGGCGTCAGCATCCTCAACCTGATGGCCTCCATCGAGTCGGCCTGCGGCGGAAACCCGCCCTATCTGCCGCTGCGTGCACTGCCGCCGGATGAGATTGCCGGTGCCCGAAATCTCATCCTGCTGATCATCGATGGCCTGGGCCATGAACGCCTGATCAGCGGTTGCGCCGGTGGTGCGCTGCACCGCCACCTGCGGGCCAAAATCACTTCGGTATTTCCCTCCACCACTGCCACCGCCATCACTACTTTTCTCACCGGCCTCGCACCCCAGCAGCACGGACTGACCGGATGGTTCACCTATTTTCGCGAGATCGGCAGCGTGGCCGCCGTGCTTCCGTTCCGCCCCCGGCACGGCGGGCGATCTTATCGGGAAGCGGGTATCGAGGTGAACGCCTTGATGGGCCATAAGCCATTTTTCGACAAGATCGCTGTGCCGTCCTACGTGGTGTCGCCGGAGTGGATCGTGCATTCCGACTTTAACGCTGCGCATTCCGGCCGGGCGCAAAGGCGGGGCTACGATACCCTGGACACGATGTTTCAGAGCATCGCCGGGATCGTGCGCGAGAGCCCCGAGCGCAAGTATGTTTATGCCTATTACCCCGGCCTGGATACGCTGGCGCACGAATACGGCATTGGCAGCCCGCGTGCAACGACGCTCCTGTCCCGACTGGATGAGGCTTTCGAGCGTTTCCTTGCGGAAATTGGCGGCAGCGATAGTACCGTGATCGTCAGTGCCGACCACGGTTTTATCGATGCCAGTCCAGGAAGTCAGATCGAGCTGGAAGATCACCCTTCCCTGGCAGAAACACTGCTGTTGCCGCTGTGCGGCGAACCACGGGCCGCATACTGTTACGTGCATCCGGAAAAAACCGAACAGTTCGAGACCTATGTACGCAGCGAACTGTCTGCCCAGGCCGGGCTGTTCAAGAGCCGTAAGCTGGTGGAAGAAGGCTGGTTCGGTCCTGGCGAGCCCCATCCGCGCCTGCTGGATCGGGTTGGGCATTACACCCTGGTAATGCGGGAGAATTACGCCATCAAGGATTGGTTGATCGGGGAAAGCCGCTATACCCACATCGGTCAGCACGGCGGGGTGAGCGAGGCGGAAATGCAGGTACCCCTGATTGTTGCCCAGGCTTAGAAGCTGTTTTGAAAATGGATATCCGGAATCGGGTGCTGACGACAGCCAGCCCTCTAACTCCCCATAAAGGAAGGGGTTTTTCAACACACTGCCTATGCCCAAACTCTCTCTCATCGTATCCGAAGCCGAACGCCTGATCGGGCGCTTGCCCGAGCCGAAGCAACGTGTGCTGCAACAGGCGTTGACCGATTTGTGCGAAGCCCATTGGCGCGAGATGCGCGGGCCGGAGCCGGCAACAACGCTGGCGCATGTGCTGTGGTCGGTGACGCCGCCGCTTGCCGATCTATTTGCTGACTTGTACGCGGCGGTCGACCCACGACTCGATCATGTTTTGCAAGGGCACAAGCCAGCGCTGGGGTTGGCATTGCTCGTGCTGGCGGAAATCTGGCGCGGCGATGCCGAAGGCGCGCGTCTCGCGCATGAGCCTATGATGGTATTCGAGTCAGCAGAAGTGGGGGCGCATTACGCGGAGCGCATCGCCGCAGCGCTCCGCGGCCAGTTAGAGGCACTGCCTGTGCATCGACATACCTCAAGCCCGCCATTGTGGAAAGCGCTCGCTGTTATTGCGGCACATACCGGGCGCTGCGATCTCAAGGCGATCATCCAAGTGATCGGGCTCCTGGTTGCTGCACCGCCCCCTTTGGGCCAGCCTTCGGACGAAGCGCTTGAACGACTGAGCAACGAGCTGTGCGATTTGGGTATTCGCTTCCTGGGCATCGACGACAATCATATCCGCTACGAGCAGCATGATCATGAGCACAAACCCTTAAGCGTCAGGCAACTGGGTGACATACTGGTCGAGATTAGGCAAGCGCGGCTTGCCTAGAAGCCTGTCGAGGTGCCGCTGCAACGGAAATTGTCATCAACATCAAAGTTCTCGTGACCCCAAAATTCCCGCGCTGGCCGGGAACACCGCTCTTGGTCGTATCCGGCTATTCACTCCAAAGCGGGATCCGATATCCACGTTTCGTTTCAACACTGAGGGTCATGGAATCCAGTGCCGACTAATCCGGCACTTCCCACACTAAGTTCAAAAACAGCTTCTTAGACTTTCTTGGCTCAGAGCCAGCGCAGGCTGCCGGGCTTATCCAGCCGCCGTAGACCGTAGCGTTCCGCCAGCGCCAGAGCTTGCCGGTATTCTTCCGCGGTGATCGGGCGGTCGAGGGGTGGGCATTCGTAGGCGCGGTAGCAGGGATAGTACTGATCCATGAGGTTGAGATAGGTGTTCGGGGAGATTTCGCGGGCAAGAAACGCCAGCACCTTC
>JAUYSN010000019.1 GCA_030696235.1 Sulfuricella sp.
CGGATGGCACGGAATGGGTGTTGGCCGCTTTCCCGCTGGGCGGCTACGTCAAGATGCTGGACGAGCGGGAAGGGCCGGTTGAGCCTGCCGATATACCCTATGCCTTCAACAGCCAATCCATTTATCGCCGCATTGCCATCGTGCTGGCCGGGCCGGTCGCGAACCTCATTCTTGCCGTGCTGTTGTACTGGTTCCTGTTCGTTTACGGCATACCGGGTATCAAGCCGATTCTGGGTGAGGTGCCGCTGACCACTCCCGCCGCAGCTGCGTCTTTTCATCGCGGCGATACGATTACCCGGATCGGCAACGAGCCGGCCGTGACCTGGCAGGATGTGAACTGGATATTGCTACAGCACGCTGTCCAGAAATCTGTGGTGGAAATTGAGACTCGCAACGAGCGTGGCGAAATCGCTACGCATCAGATGGACTTGAGTGGCTTGTCGTCCGACGAGCTGGACAACGATTTCATGGGAAAGCTTGGGTTGACGCGCTTCCAGCCAGACTTGCCGGCCAGGATCGGCAAGGTTCTGCCGGACGGCGTTGCAGCCAAGGCTGGCCTGAGGGTCGGGGATGAAATCCTTGCCGTGAACCAGGCTCCGCTCGATCGTTGGGAAGAACTCGTGCAATGGGTCAGGCAGAATCCCGGTCTGCCCCTGACGCTGGATATAAAAAGAGGCGGCGCGTATCTCCAGGTAAAAGTGACCCCCGATTCAGTAAGGGAAAATGGGCATTCCTCCGTAGGCAAGATCGGCGCGTCGCCGATGGTGGATCCGGCCTTGTTTGCAAAGTTGGTTACGGAGGTGCGTTATCCCGTCGGCAAGGCCTTTGTGCAGGCGCTGCGGAAAACCCGGGATACGTCGTTGTTCAGCCTGAAAATGCTGGGCAAGATGGTCACCGGCCAGGTTTCCTTGAAGAACATCAGCGGCCCGATCACCATCGCCGATTATGCCGGCCAATCCGCACGCTTCGGCTGGGTTCCCTACATCAGCTTTCTGGCGCTGATCAGCATCAGCCTCGGAGTGCTCAATTTATTGCCCATCCCCTTATTGGATGGGGGGCATTTGATGTATTATATGGTCGAAATGATCAAGGGGAGCCCCGTTTCCGAGAAAACCATGGAAATCGGGCAGCAGATCGGCATTGCGATCCTGCTGACATTAATGCTTTTCGCTTTCTATAACGATATTAACCGTCTGGTTGTTGGCTAACAATAATGAAATTAAAACTCCTGCCGATGTTGTTGATGAGCTTGTATGGTGCTTCTGCCTGGGCGATTCAACCGTTTGTCATCAAGGATATTCGGGTAGAGGGAATCCAGCGTACAGAGGCCGGGACGGTATTCAGCTACCTGCCGGTCAAGGTGGGCGAGACACTGGACGACGAGAAAGCCGCGACGGCCATCAAGGCATTGTATGGAACCGGTTTTTTCAAGGATGTGCGGCTGGAGGTTGAAAGCGATGTGCTGATCGTCATGGTGCAGGAACGGCCGGCGATTTCTCAAATCGATTTCACAGGACTCAAGGAATTCGACAAAAAACAGCTAGTGGATGGGTTGAAACAAGTCGGGCTGGCCGAGGGCCGAATTTTCGACAAATCCCTGCTGGACAAGGCTGAGCAGGAGCTCAAACGGCAATATCTCAGTCGCGGCAAATATGCGGTTGCGATTACCACCACCGTCACGCCGCTGGAGCGCAACCGCACCGCCATCAGCTTCAACATCAGTGAAGGCGAAGTAGCGAAGATCCAGCAGATCAACCTGGTCGGCAACCAGGCCTTCCCGGAGAAGGACCTCCTCGATCTGTTCGTGCTTTCCACGCCCGGATGGATGACCTGGTGGAGCAAGAACGATCAGTATTCCAAGCAGAAACTGGCTGCGGACATCGAAACGCTGCGCTCCCATTACCTGAACCGCGGCTATCTCGAATTCAATCTGGATTCCACTCAGGTATCCATTTCCCCCGACAAGCAATCCATCTATATCACCATCAACATCACCGAAGGCCAGAAATATACCGTCTCTGACGTCAAGCTGGCGGGGGAGATGCTGGTGCCTGAAGAGGAACTGCGCAAGCTGATCAAGATTCAGCCGGGCGATGTCTTCTCGCGGGAAAAGCTGACCGAAACCACCAAGTTGATCGGCGACCGCCTGGGCAAGGATGGCTATGCATTTGCCAACGTCAATGCGGTTCCGGAACTCAACAAGGAAAAACAGGAGGCGAAATTCACCTTTTTCGTCGATCCGGGTCGGCGGGTTTATGTGCGGCGCATCAACGTAACCGGCAACACCAAAACCCGGGACGAAGTCGTCCGCCGCGAGATGCGTCAGATGGAAGGCGCCTGGTACGCCGCCGATAAAGTTACCCGGTCACGCGAACGGATTAACCGCCTGGGATATTTTTCCGATGTCAACGTCGAAACGCCGGCTGTTGCCGGCACGACCGACCAGGTGGACATGAACGTCAGCGTGACGGAAAAACCCACGGGCAGCATCATGGCCGGTGCGGGTTTTTCCAGTTCGGAAGGCTTCATTCTTAGCGGCTCCATTTCACAGGCCAACGTATTCGGCAGCGGCAACTATCTTTCCACGCAGTTCAACAGCGGCAGGATCAATACGGTGTATTCGCTGTCCTACACCAATCCTTACTACACCGACGATGGCATCAGTCGCGGCTTCGACATCTATCAGCGCAAAGTAAACTCCCGCGCCTTGTCGGTTTCCAGGTACGATTCCGATTCCATCGGTGGCGGGATGCGCTTCGGCGTGCCGCTGAACGAAATGGATACGGTGAATTTCGGTTTGTCGGCAGAAAACACCAAACTGACGCTGTATGACAACAGTCCGCAGCGCTACAAGGATTACGTCGATACCTTTGGCGCCAACAACACCACATTGCGTGGTGATACCGGCTGGGCAAGGGATACTCGTGACAGCATCATCTACCCGACAAAAGGCAGCCTGCAAAGGGCATTTGCCGAGATGGGGCTGCCCGGCGGGAACGTCAAGTACTACAAGCTTTCCTATCAGCATCAATGGTTCAGGCCCTTGATTCAGGATTTCACCCTGATGTTAAACGGCGAAGCCGGCTACGCCAACGGTTACGGCGGGAAACCGTTGCCCTTCTTCAAAAGCTTCTTCGCCGGCGGCAATACTTCGGTGCGCGGTTTCCGTTCCTCGTCGCTCGGGCCGAAGGATGACGCAGGCAATGCGCTGGGTGGCAATCGACGTCTGGTGGGGAATGCAGAGGTGCTGTTCCCGTTCCCGGGCATGAAAAAGGATCAATCCCTACGCTTGAGCCTATTCCTCGATGCCGGATCGGTGTTTGGCCAGGAAGACAAGATAAGCTTTGGCGACATGCGTTATTCCACCGGTCTTGCCGTTAGCTGGCAGTCCCCGATGGGGCCGATGAAATTCAGTATTGCCGCGCCGCTCAATTCCAAGGAATCAGATAAATTGGAGCGGTTCCAGTTTATTTTGGGTTCCACGTTCTAATCGCGATTTCAGGAGATCAAGTTGAACAAGATTATTGCTGTC
>JAUYSN010000037.1 GCA_030696235.1 Sulfuricella sp.
AGGGAATCTCGTCGCCCAGAAGGCGGAAAACTTTTTCGCGCACGATTTCGGCGGCGAGAAAACGCTCGCTGCGGTCGGTAATTTCGTCCTCGCCATAGATCGGCTCGCCTTCATGCAAATGACGGCGGATCTCCTGCACCAGTTCGGGCAACTGCGCGTCGCGCTTGGCGCTGACAGGAATGATCGCAGCGAAGGGAAACGAAGCTGACACTTTCTCGATGAACGGCAGCAGTGTTGATTTGTCGCTCACCTTGTCGGTCTTGTTGATCACCAGCACCACGGGTTGGTTGCGCGGCAGCAGGGCCAGCACCTTTTCGTCGCGGGCGTCGAAACGCATCGCTTCGATGACGAACAGTGCCACATCCACATCCGACAGGGATTGCGTCACGGTGCGGTTCATCACACGGTTCAGCACATTCTGGTGCTGCATCTGGAAACCCGGCGTATCCACGAAAACATACTGCGCATCGGCATCGGTACGAATGCCGACAATGCGGTGCCGGGTGGTCTGCGCCTTGCGGGAGGTGATGCTGATTTTCTGCCCGATCAAGTGATTGAGCAGCGTGGACTTGCCCACATTCGGGCGGCCGACGATGGCGATGTAACCGGTGCGAAATTCCATATTAGTTTCTTCTCAAGAGTCGCGAGGAGTGAGGCGTTCCACTTCACCCCTCACTTAGTATTTGCATGGCACTGCCAGCAGCCTGTTGCTCTGCGCTACGGCGGCTGACCCCTCCGCCGCAGGCGCGCACGCCCAGGTCAGGAATGGCGCACTCGACTTCGAAGTGCTGCTCGTGGGCTTCGCCGCTGATCGACAGCACAGTGTAATTGGGCAAAGGCAGCTTGCGGCCCTGCAAATATTCCTGCAGCAGGGTTTTCGGGTCCTTGCCCAGAGTCTTCGGGTCTAGACCCTTCATCAGCGGCTCGAATAGCCGCGCTATCATTTGTTCCGCGCTAGTAAAACCGCCATCGAGGTAGACCGCGCCGATAATCGCTTCCAACGTGTCAGCGAGGATGGATGGGCGGCGAAAACCGCCGCTTTTCAGCTCTCCTTCTCCCAGTTTCAGGTAATCACCCAAATTCAAAGATGCGGCGATTTCAGAGAGCGTCTGCTCCTTGACCAGATGGGCGCGCATCCGGCTTAAATCGCCTTCCTGCACGCGCGTATGGAGATGATAAAGATGCGTGGCGATGGCACAACTCAGCACGCTGTCACCGAGAAACTCCAGCCGCTCGTTGTGCGGCATACCGTAACTGCG
>JAUYSN010000053.1 GCA_030696235.1 Sulfuricella sp.
ACACAGATATTTCAATGCGTTGACTTCATTGCATGACTCACCCTGACGGTGATGTGCGATTGACTTTCAACCACCTGATTCAGCGGGGTTTTATCTGTGTGAATCTGCGCCATCTGCGGATTATAGGATGAATTGTTTTGCCTCACCCATTGGGTAGACAGATTAACCTGTTCAAGTCCTTGAATTCCCTTGCGTCCTTTGCGGTTCAACAGCTTTTTGTTGGTTAATTTAAGGAGTGTTTATGAGTTCAAACGATTTGTCCGCCCTCAACAGCCGTTTCGCCATTCCCGGCCATGTCCAGTTCAAGGACGGACCTGGCGGCCTGGCCGTAGCCGAAATCGCCAACCGCCATGCCGAAGCCACGATTGCCCTGCAGGGCGCTCATGTGATGACCTGGCAGCCGCGTGGCCAGGAGCCGGTGTTGTGGCTTTCCCGCTTCGGCAAGTTTGCGCCGGGCAAGTCGATACGCGGCGGCGTGCCGATCTGCTGGCCGTGGTTCGGCCCCCATGCCGAGGATGCCAAATTGCCCGGCCACGGTTTTGCCCGCACGGTGATGTGGGAGGTCCTGGAAACCAGGGCGTTGCCGGATGGCGCGACTTTTCTTCGTCTGGGCCTGATGGAAACCGACGCCACTCGCGCCCAGTGGCCTCACTCTTCGAGCGCGCAGCTGCGGCTGACGATCGGCGCCGAGCTGAAAGTCGAACTGGTGACGCGCAACACCGGTAGCGCGCCATTCCAGATCGGCGAGGCGCTCCATACCTATTTTCACATCAGTGATGTGGCCGACATGGCGATCCGCGGCCTGGAGGGTTGCGCCTATCTGGACAAGGTGGGCGGCGGTTCCACGCGCAAGACCCAGCAGGGGCCCGTCGTGATCGAGAGCGAGGTCGATCGGGTATATCTCGACACCGAAGCCGATTGCCTGATCGAAGACCGCGGCCTCAAGCGGCAGATCCGCATCGCCACGCGCGGCAGCCGTTCCACCGTAGTGTGGAATCCCTGGATCGAGAAAGCGGAGAAGATGGGCGATTTCGGCCCGGACGGATATCGCGGCATGGTCTGCCTGGAATCCGCCAATGCCGTGGACAACGTGGTGACGGTATTGCCCGGCGCGGAGCATATTCTGCTGACCGTGATCAGCGTCGAGGCGCTGGCTTGATGAAAAAAGGCTGACGAGAGGAGGCCCGACGCCGCGTTGCCTGATGATTCTGCGGCGATACGGGATTTCCTCAAAATTTCTCCGGATGATGTCTGGGAGCGGGTCCGCCATACGGCCTTGCAGGCGGCCAAGGGCAGAGGTGAGGGAAACGCTCATGGCGATTCACCATGAGCGTTAAGCCAGCATCAAAAAGCCTTATAATAGGCGGTTAATTAATCAATCCCTTCGCTATTCATGCATATTCACATACTCGGCATCTGCGGTACTTTCATGGGCGGCATCGCGGTGCTGGCGAAGCAGGCCGGGCACAAGGTCACCGGCTGCGACGTCGGCGTCTATCCGCCCATGAGCACGCAGCTCGAAGCCCAGGGCATCGCCCTGACCGAAGGCTTCGATCCGGCGCAGATCAGGCTAGCACCCGACATGTTCGTGATCGGCAACGTGGTGTCGCGCGGCAACCCGCTGATGGAGGAAATCCTCAACCGCGGCCTGCCCTACCTATCCGGCCCGCAGTGGCTGGCCGAGCATGTGCTGAAGGACAAGTGGACGCTGGCAGTGGCCGGCACTCACGGCAAGACCACCACCTCGGCGATGCTGGCGTGGATACTGGAATATGCGGGCTTGCAGCCGGGCTTCCTGATCGGCGGCGTGCCGCAGAATTTCGGCGTCTCCGCCCGGCTCACCGACTCGCCGTTTTTCGTGGTGGAGGCGGACGAGTACGACACCGCCTTCTTCGACAAACGCTCCAAGTTTGTCCACTACCACCCGCGCACCGCCGTGCTCAACAACCTCGAATTCGACCATGCCGATATTTTTCCCGACCTGGCCGCGATCGAGACCCAGTTTCACCATCTGGTCCGTACCGTGCCCTGCAACGGGCTGGTCGTCGCCAACGGGCGCGAGGAAAGCCTGGACCGGGTGCTCGCGCGGGGCTGCTGGACCCCGGTGGAGCGCTTCGGCACGGCGCAGGGCTGGACCATCGGCGCTGCCGGTGCGGTTGCCTTCAAGGAGGAGTTCCAGGGCATGCTGAACTGGCCGCTGCTCGGCGAGCACAACCGCATGAACGCCCTGGCGGCGATCGCCGCCGCCCGCCACGCCGGCGTGCCC
Source organism: Sulfuricella sp. (assembly GCA_030696235.1). Taxonomy (GTDB): domain Bacteria; phylum Pseudomonadota; class Gammaproteobacteria; order Burkholderiales; family Sulfuricellaceae; genus Sulfuricella. The sequence goes on from JAUYSN010000053.1 coordinate 2,267, forward strand.
GCCAGTTTCGGCATCGAGGCGCTGGCGAAATTCGAGAACGTGAAGCGCCGCATGGAAGTGCGCGGCGTGGTCAACGGCATCACGGTTTACGACGATTTCGCCCACCATCCCACCGCGATAGCCACTACGGTCGCCGGCCTGCGTCAAAATGTCGGCGAAGCGCGCATCTTGGCGGTGCTGGAGCCGCGCTCCAACACCATGAAGCTGGGCGTGATGAAGGATGCGCTGCCCGGCAGCCTGAAAGACGCCGACCGGGTGTACTGCTACGGCGCCAACCTGGGCTGGGATGCCGCCGCCGCGTTGGCCCCGCTGGGCGACAAGGCGCAGACTTTCGACGATCTCGACGGCCTGGTGGCCGCCGTGACTGCCGTCGCCCGCCCCGGCGACCATGTGCTGGTGATGAGCAACGGCGGCTTCGGCGGCGTGCACGATAAACTGCTGGCAGCTCTGGCGGCATGACAGGGAA
>JAUYSN010000062.1 GCA_030696235.1 Sulfuricella sp.
CCCCAGCCCTCTCCCGCAAGGGGAGAGGGAGTTAATCAGGGCTTCCCTAGATCAAATCCCGGTCATACCGTTATGCCTTAACAGCGCATCGATGCTTGGTTCACGGCCGCGGAATGCGGTGAACGATTCCAGCGCCGAGCGGCTGCCGCCCACGCCGAGAATCTCGCTCCAGAATCGGTGGCCGGCTTCCGGGCTGAGCACGCCGCTTTCCTCGAACAGGCTGTAAGCGTCTGCCGACAGCACTTCCGCCCACTTGTAGCTGTAGTACCCCGCCCCGTAGCCGCCGGCGAAAATGTGCGAGAAATTGTTGGGGAAGCGATTGTAGTCGGGAGGGAACATCACCGCGACGCGGCGGCGAATTTCGTCCAGCAGCTGCAATGCCGTCTTGCCGCTATCCGGGTCGAAATCGTAGTGCAGATGCATGTCGAACAGCGAGAACTCGATCTGGCGCACGGTCTGCATCCCGCTCTGGAAATTCTTGGCGTCTATCATCTTGTCGAACAGCGAGCGCGGCAAAACCTCTCCCGTATCCACATGCTTCGCCATGTGGCGCACCACTTCCCACTCCCAGCAGAAGTTCTCCATGAACTGGCTGGGCAGTTCCACCGCATCCCACTCCACCCCGCTGATGCCGGACACGCCCAGATCCTCGATACGGGTGAGCAGATGGTGCAGGCCGTGGCCGAATTCATGGAACAGGGTGATCACCTCGTCGTGGGTGAACAGCGCCGGCTTGCCGCCGACAGGAGCGGAAAAGTTGCAATTCAGGTAAGCCACCGGCACCTGGACCGCGCCATCCTTCCTGCGCCGGGTGATGGCATCGTCCATCCAGGCGCCGCCGCGCTTGTGGTCGCGGGCGTAAAGGTCGAGGTAGAACTGGCCGACCGGCTCGCCCTTGCTGTCGCTCAGGGTATAGAAACGCACGTCGCCGTGCCACACCGGCGCCGGAGTTTGCTTGATACTCAGGCCGTAGAGCGTTTCCACCACCTTGAACATGCCGGGCAGCACGACGGTTTCCGGGAAATACTGCTTCACCTCGTTATCGGAGAAGGCATAGCGCTTGAGGCGCAATTTTTCCGCCGCATAGGCCACGTCCCAAGCCGCCAAATTCGCCAGGCCCAGCTCGTCGCGGGCGAATTCCGTCAGCTCCCTGTAATCCCGCTCGGCATAAGGCTTTGCCCGCTTCGCCAGATCGTCGAGAAAATCCAGTACCTGCTGCGGCGATTGCGCCATCTTGGTGGAGAGCGAAACGTCGGCATAATGATCAAACCCCAGTAGCCGCGCCGCTTCCCGGCGCAGCCTGAGGATATCCGCGATCAGCCCGGTGTTGTCCCAGAGCGCGGTTGTTGCCGCTTCAGCGGCTTTACAACCGTGGCCTACCCCTTGCGGGTGCTCGGCCTTGCCCTTGCCCTCGGGTGATGTGGCCGGGGGGAACTCGGAGGCGCGCGTCACGTAGGCACGGTAGATCTGCTCGCGCAGGCCGCGGTTATCGGCGTACTGCATCACCGGCATATAGGACGGCGCATGCAGGGTAAATTTCCAGCCCGACTTGTCGTCCTTCTGCGCCGCTTCGCGCGCCGCCTGCAATGCATCGGCGGGAATCCCGGCCAGCTCGGACTCGTTTTCAACGATCAGCCCGAAATCATTGGTCGCATCGAGCAGGTTTTCCTCGAACCGGGCGGACAGCGCCGACAGCTCCTCCTGGATCGCCTTGAAGCGCGGCTTCTTGTCCTCGGGCAATTCCGCGCCGCCCAGGCGGAAATCGCGCACTTCGTTGTCGATGATTTTCTGGCGCGGGGCGGACAGCGCCTCGAATTCCGGAGCGCTGCGCAGCGCCTTGAATTTCCCGAACAGCGCCAGGTTCTGCGACAGGTCGGCATAGTAGGCGGTGATCTTCGGCAGATTCTCGTTGTATACCTCGCGCAGCGCCGGGCTGTTCACCACCGCATTCAGGTGGGAAACCTGGCCCCAGGCGCGAGACAGGCGCTCGTTGGCATCCTCCAGCGGCTGCACGAAACTGTCCCAGCCCGGCGCACCGGCTTCTGCCGCCAGCCTGTCCACCAAAGCACGGTTTTCCGCCAGCAGGGCGTCCACCGCAGGAGTGACGTGTTCGGGTTTGATTTCGGGGAAACGGGGCAGGCCGGAGAAGTCGAGCAAAGGATTCATGGGTAAGGTCTCTGGTTAGGCGAAACGGGAACGGATTATACTACGGGCATTCACCCCATATTGGCCCGGGATCATGCAAAATCAAGTCGGCTCCAACATCGCACCCTATCAGGGCAGCACCCCAAAAATCGCCGCCTCGGCCTGGATCCACCCCAGCGCCCAGGTCATCGGCAATGTGGCAATCGGCGAACGCGCCTCGGTATGGTGCAATACGGTCGTGCGCGGCGACGTCAATTTCATCCGCATCGGCAACGAAACCAACATCCAGGACCTGTGCACCCTGCACGTCAGCCACCGCCGCCCGGACAGCCCCGGCAGCGGCGCGGGGCTGATCATCGGCGAGCGGGTGACCGTGGGCCACAACGTCATCCTGCACGGCTGCGAGATCGGCGACGAATGCCTGATCGGCATGGGCTCGATCGTGATGGACAAGGCCGTGCTGCAGCCTCGCGTGCTGCTGGGTGCCGGCAGCCTGGTGCCGGAGGGAAAGGTGCTGGAGAGCGGCTGTTTGTATCTGGGCCGGCCGGCCAAGCTGGTGCGCGCGCTGACCGAGAAGGAACTGTCCCACTTCGCCTATTCCGCGGCCCACTACGTCAGGCTGGCTGGAACCTACCGTCAGGGCTGACCCCGGAATTTCGCTCGACTCAACAAGGAAAAAATCATGAGCATCATGACCGTCGCCACCGTCCCGTTCACCGACCAGAAACCCGGCACCTCGGGCCTGCGCAAAAAGGTCACGGTGTTCCAGTCAGCACACTATCTGGAAAACTTCGTCCAGGCGATTTTCGACACCATAGACGCACCGGCCGGCAGCACCCTGGTGCTCGGCGGCGACGGCCGCTACTACAACCGCGAAGCCATCCAGATCATCCTAAAAATGGCGGCGGCGAACGGTTTCGGCAAGGTGCTGGTGGGCCAGGGCGGCATCCTGTCCACCCCGGCGGCCTCCGCTGTAATCCGCAAATACTCGACCTACGGCGGCATCATCCTGTCGGCCAGCCACAACCCGGGCGGCCCCGACGGCGATTTCGGCATCAAGTACAACACCGCCAACGGCGGCCCCGCGCCGGAGAAAATCACCGAAGCGATCTATGCCCGCAGCAAGGTGCTGGAAAGCTACAAAATTTCGGCCGCGCCCGATGTGGCGCTCGATCAGACGGGCAACTACACCCTGGGCGAGATGAAAGTCGAAGTGATCGACCCGGTGGTCGACTACGCCGAGTTGATGGAATCCCTGTTCGACTTCGCCGCCATCCGTGTCATGCTCGGCGAAGGATTCCGTTTATGTTTCGACGCCATGCACGCGGTCACCGGCCCGTATGCCCGGGAAATCCTCGAAAAGCGCCTGGGCGCACCGAGCGGCAGCGTCATCAACGGCGTTCCGCTGCCCGACTTCGGCGGTGGCCACCCCGACCCCAACCTGACCTATGCTCATGAACTGGTGGATATCATGTACGGCAAGGCGGCGCCCGATTTCGGCGCCGCATCCGATGGCGACGGCGACCGCAACATGATTCTGGGGAGGGGCTTCTTCGTCAATCCGTCCGACAGCCTCGCCATCATCGCAGCCAACGCCCGCCTGGCGCCCGGCTATAAGGCCGGTCTGGCGGGCGTGGCGCGCTCCATGCCGACCAGCGCCGCCGCCGACCGGGTCGCCGCCAAGCTCGGCATTCCCTGCTTCGAAACCCCCACCGGCTGGAAATTCTTCGGCAACCTGATGGATGCCGGCAAGGTCACCCTGTGCGGAGAGGAAAGCTTCGGCACCGGCTCCAGCCACGTGCGCGAAAAGGACGGCCTGTGGGCGGTGCTGTTCTGGCTGAACATTCTGGCCAAACGCGGCCTCCCGGTGGAAGAGATCGTCTATCGCCATTGGGCCGAATACGGCCGCAACGTCTACTCACGCCACGACCACGAAGGCCTGCCGTCCGACGCCGCCAACGCCCTGATGGCCCACCTCAAGGCCCAGTTCGAACAGCTGCCGGGCCAGCGCTTCGGCAGCTACCAGGTGAAATTCTGCGACGACTTCAGCTACACCGACCCGATCGACGGCAGCC
>JAUYSN010000063.1 GCA_030696235.1 Sulfuricella sp.
TGGGGGTGGCATGAGCGAAGAGTTTGACATCATTATCGTTGGTGCCGGCCTGGTCGGTGCATCATTCGCCCTGGCGATGAAGGACAGTGGGCTGAAGCTGGCGCTGGTGGAAAGCGTGGCGCCGACTGCGCCAGCGCCGGAGTGGACCAGCCGGGTCTACGCCATCAGTCCAGACAGTATCGAATTCCTCAGCGAGAGCGGGGCCTGGCAGCAGTTCGATGCCGCCCGCATTGCCCCGGTGCTGGGTATGCACATCTACGGCGACGACGGGAAAGCCTGCCTGGATTTCGATGCCCATCAATCCGGGCTGGCCGAATTGGCGGTGATTGCCGAAACGCGCCATATGCAGCACGGCCTGTGGCAAGCGCTGCAGCGGCAGGAAAACCTTGATCTGTTCTGCCCGGCGCGCTGCGCCAGCCTGAGGCTGCAGTTCGATGCCGCCGTGCTGCGCCTGGAGGACGGCCGCGAATTGCGCGCCCCGCTGATTGTTGGAGCGGATGGACGGGAATCCTGGGTGCGTTCGCAGGCCGGGCTGGATGCCGAACCTGCGCCCTACCGCCAGATGGGGGTGATCGCCAATTTCGAAACCGGACTGCCCCACGGCGATGCCGCCTGGGAGTGGTTCCGCAGCGACGGCGTGCTGGCCTTCCTGCCTTTGCCGGGCGACCGTATTTCTATCGTCTGGACGGCGTTCGAGGAGCGTGCCTCCGAGCTGATGGCGCTGCCGCCGGACGAGTTCTGCCATCAGGTGCAGGAGGCGAGCCACAGCGCCCTGGGCGAATTGAAACTGCTCAGCAAGCCTGCCGCTTTTCCGTTGCGGTTGCTGCACCTGGAGCATCTGGTCAAATCCAGGGTGGCGCTGATCGGCGACGCCGCCCACAACGTCCACCCGCTTGCCGGGCAGGGCGTCAATCTGGGTTTTCAGGATGCGCGGGAGCTGGCAAAAGTTTTGAAGGATCGTGGCCCTCAGCCGGATTGCGGCGATTTTTTCCTGCTGCGTCGCTATGAGCGGGCGCGCAAGGCGGACATTCTGGCGATGCAGTTGGTTACCGACGGGCTGCAAAAGTTGTTCAACAATCGCAACCCGGCACTGAAGCTGGCGCGCAACCTGGGCCTTTCCCTTACCGGCAGCTTGCCCTGGCTGAAAAACGGCCTGGTGCAGCATGCGGTGGGGCGGCATCTTAACTAATTTAATTTTTTTACCCTGAAGGAAATCGTAATGCGCTCAAAATTTTTGGCCTGCCTGCTGTCGGGTTTTTTCTTTGTTGGCACGGCACTGGCCGATACCAAGCCGGGTGCGGATGAGGTTGCGGTGAAGGCCGCCATCCAGAAGCAGTTTCCCGATATCAAGCTCGACAGCCTGCAAAAAACCCAATACGGTGGCCTGTATGAGGCCGTCATGGAGGGAA
>JAUYSN010000065.1 GCA_030696235.1 Sulfuricella sp.
GCGTTCGAGGCACAGCTCGTCAACGTCTATCGTCACGCCGCAATGCCCGGCGAACATCATCTCGCACAGGGTGGCGAAGAGTCCGCCATCGGAACGGTCATGGTAGGCAAGGATGCGTCCATCCGCATTGAGGCGCTGAACCGTATCGAAAAACCCCTTGAGCTGGGTTGCACTCACCACATCGGGCGCATCGTTGCCGGTTTGCTTGTAAACCTGGGCCAGCGCCGAACCACCCAGCCGGTTTTTTCCCTGGCCGAGATCGATCAGGATCAGGTCGGTGTCGCCGGCGTCGGTGCGCACGCACGGGGTCAAGGTCTGGCGCGCATCGGAGCAGGGTGCGAAGGCGGAAATGATCAGCGACAGCGGCGCGGTGACCTCCTTCTTTTGCCCGCCCTCCTCCCACACCGTCTTCATCGACATCGAATCCTTGCCCACCGGGATGCTGATGCCCAATTCCGGGCACAGTTCCATACCGACCGCGCGCACCGTGTCATAAAGTGCGGCGTCCTCGCCGGGGTGGCCGGCCGGCGCCATCCAGTTGGCGGATAGCTTGATGTCGCCGATCTCCGCAATCCGCGCCGCAGCGATATTGGTGATTGCCTCGCCGATCGCCATGCGGCCCGAGGCGGCCGGATCGATCAGCGCCAGCGGGGTGCGCTCGCCCATGGCGAAGGCTTCGCCGCGATATTCCTCGAAACCTGCCAGAGTCACCGCCACATCCGCCACCGGGATTTGCCACGGACCGACGAACTGGTCGCGGGCGGTCATGCCGCCGACGGTGCGGTCGCCGATGGCGATCAGAAAGGTCTTGTCCGCCACCGCCGGCAGGCGCAGCACGCGCAGCGCCGCCTCGTTGAGGTCGATCCCTGTTGTCTCGAAAGCTGGCAATTCCCGGGCCAGGTGCGCGACATTGCGCGTCATCTTCGGTGGCTTGCCGAGCAGCACCGACAGCTCCATGTCGATCGGCTTGTTGTTGAAATAGCTGTCTTCGAGTATCAGTCGCTGTTCGGCCGTAGCCTCGCCGACCACGGCGTAGAGACAGCGCTCGCGCTGGCAGATCGCCTCGAACTGCGGAAAATCCTCCGGTTTGACGGCGAGCACGTAGCGCTCCTGCGCCTCGTTGCACCAGATCTGCATCGGCGACATGCCCGGCTCTTCGTTGCGGATGGCGCGAAGCTTGAAT
>JAUYSN010000066.1 GCA_030696235.1 Sulfuricella sp.
TTGTGCCCACGCGGAGTGGCGTAGGTTGTTCCCGCGTGGGCACAAAGGCGTGCCCACCCTACATGACCGAATTACTGAAAGCTGGAAACCATGTACCAGATCATCAAACAAATATTGCGCACCGGCATCAAGACCGAAACGCCTCCCCAGCCCGACGATGCGCTGCGTGTGGAAGTCCAGAACCTGCAGGAACAAATCCTGCGGCGCGTTGGCAGTGCATTGGCGATCCGATGCGTGGATGCAGGTTCATGTAACGGCTGCGAGCTGGAAATCCACGCCCTCAACAACGCCTATTACAACATCGAAGGCCTGGGCATCCATTTCGTTGCCAGTCCGCGGCACGCCGACATGCTGCTGGTGACCGGGCCGGTTTCGCGCCACATGGAAATTGCGCTCAAGCGCACCTACGATGCCACGCCCGAGCCCAAGCTGGTAGTCGCCGTCGGCGACTGCGGCTGCGACGGCGGCCTCTTCGGCGAGAGCTACGCCAGCTGCGGAAAAATTTCCAACGTGATCCCGGTCGATGTCGCCATTCCCGGCTGCCCCCCCACGCCGACCGCTCTCTTGCAAGGCATCCTCACCGCCGTGACCAGCAGCAAAAAAACCGGCCCTTAGAAGCAACTCAATCAGTAACCACCATCTCCAGATCTCTGGAGTGCCAGTTAAGCACTGCGGTTTGCATGAACATCCTGCTCGCCAACTCCGGGTGCTCGGTGCGTATCACTTCGGCTGCAAACTGGGAAAGGAAGCGCGACTTGAGCTCGGCACGCGCACGGTCCACGCCGATCTCGACATAAGGGGCCGAAGCCAGCAACAGGAAGCCATCGTCGGGGATGCGCCCGGCACGCATGTTGTTCTCGATGATGCCCGCCGCCTGACGGATCGGGTCGGCCAGATCGGGGCTGTAGGGGCCGATGATCAGGGCGAGGTTGGGCATGTGCAGGAAATCGAAGCCTCGCCCCACGCAAATCATCCACTCCCGATGCTCGATGTCGAGCGCCCGCGCTGAACGCTTCACCTCGGCAATGTGATCGATATTACCCAGGACGAGGGGTAGCAAATCCTGGCGGACCTGGTTCGGCATGTCGGGGTACAAAGCCTCCAGACGCAGTCCCAGGGTATCCCCGTCCTCGGGGACTAGCCTGGAAATATCGAGGATCTCGCCATTGGTGCCGTGGAGGATGAGCGCATCCTCGTCGGTCTCGAAACCGCAGACAATGGGATAAACGGTGCCGTGGCCGCTGCCGAAGACATGCTCTACCTGTTTCTTGATCGCATAGGTATGCGCTTTCGCCGCCTCGGTGTCGAAGCAGAAACCGGCGCAGCCACGATGCTCGTCACCCCTGGAAAAGTGGTAGGTAATCAGCATCAGCACCCGGCGTCCGGTGGAGACCCTTTCATGCACATAGTTGGCAAGCACCTCCCCGAGGTGCGGCCACCCCAGATTGAACATGCCCCCCAGGTTGCGGATCGGCTGGATAATGCCGGGCGGCGTATTGGTGGCGACGGGGATATTGATGCGGCCGTCCATGCATTTGAGCACCACGATGGCGGAAGGATGCTCCGCGAGATAGCGCTCACGGGCCAGGAACGACTCCGGGCTGCAATAGGAAGCCGAGTGCCTGCGAGCGAGATCCAGCAGCCACTCGATGCGCTCCTGGATGGTCTTGCTGTGGATGTCCATGGACAGTCTCCATATCAATGCATTCTAATATTCCAAACATGCGCCAGCACAAGCTCGCCGTCAAGCCTGACACGTCAATAAACCGCGCATCGCTTTCCGTGGTATCTTGCCATTTTTCGCAACCAGCAGATCGACCCATGCGCCTCTCCAAAATCACCACCCGCACCGGCGGCGACGGCACCACCGACCTCGCCGACGGCTCGCGCATTCCCTAAAGACAGTCCGCGCATCGAGGCCATCGGCGCTGTGGACGAGCTCAACAGCCAGATCGGTTTGCTGCTGACGGAGGAACTCCCGCAGGCGGTGCGAGATTGTCTCGCCGCCATCCAGCACGATTTGTTCGACCTGGGCGGCGAACTGGCGCTGCCGCAACGCCCCGCCATCATCGAGGCGCAGGTGGAACGGCTGGAAACGCTGACCGGGCAATTCAACGCCGACCTGCCCCCGCTCAAGGAATTCATCCTGCCCGGCGGCTGCAGCGCTGCCGCCCTATGCCACGTCGCCCGCACCGTCTGCCGCCGCACGGAGTGTGCCTGCGTGCGGCTGAACCATGCGGAAACGCTGGCGCCCTTCCTGCTGCAATACCTTAACCGCCTGTCCGACCTGCTGTTCGTACTTACCCGCGTCATCAACCGCGACAGCGGCCATGCGGAAACCCCCTGGCAACGGCGTTAATTTTTCCGGGTTTCCGTTTTTCTCACCTGCT
>JAUYSN010000067.1 GCA_030696235.1 Sulfuricella sp.
TTTCCTCGCGCTGAAACCGGGCCTGCTCACCGCCTACGGGCCGGACTACTGCGGCGAAATCCACGTCGACACCCTCGGCATCGACCCCGCCGCCCTGATCCAGCCCACCGGCTGGCTACTGGAAAAAAGCGAAGTGGCCGCCGCGCTCAAGCCGCGCCCGCGCAACAGCCACAAGGGCCTGCTCGGCAGCGTCGGCATCCTCGGCGGCGCGTCCGCAATGTGCGGAGCGGCGCTGCTGGCCGGGCGCGCCGCGCTCAAGCTGGGTGCGGGGCGGGTCTATACCGCACTGCTGGCGGATGCCGCCCCGGCGGTGGACACGGGCCAGCCCGAGCTGATGCTGTGCTCGCCGGAAAAATTCTTCCAGCTCGATCACCTGAGCTGCCTCGCAATCGGACCCGGCCTGGGGCAATCCCCGCAAGCGGTTCAATGGCTCAGGCAGGCACTGGAAACCGAACTGCCGCTGGTGCTGGATGCCGATGCGCTCAACCTGCTCTCCCTCCACGACGACCTGCGGGAACTGACGAAAAACCGCAAGGGCGGCACCATCCTCACCCCCCATTCGGCCGAGGCAGCGCGGCTGCTGTCCGGCACCACCCATGACATCCAGCAGGAACGGGTCCATTCCGCGACGCTGATCGCCCAGCGTCTTAACAGCTTGGTGGTGCTGAAAGGCGCCGGCAGCATCTGCGCGACGCCCAAAGGGGAATGGTTCGTCAACCCCACCGGCAATCCCGGCATGAGCAGCGCCGGCATGGGCGACGTGCTGTCGGGCATGATCGCAGCCCTGATCGCCCAGCGGCTGACACCGCAATCCGCCCTGCTGCTGGCGGTTTACCTGCATGGTGCGGCAGCCGACGAGATGGTGAATCAGGGCATCGGCCCGATCGGGCTGACCGCGACGGAAGTCGCCGACGCGGCCAGGATGCTGCTTAACCGGTGGATTTATCCTAAGCCGGACAAGCCGGAAGCACATGGGTGATGGGTCATGTAGGTTGGCGGTGAGCGTAGCGAACCCCAACACAACGCCGCAGGGGAAACTGGATCAGCCCTGCTCCGCCGCCGGAAAGTGCGGGAAACCAGTTGGCGATGAAGGAAGCGAGGAAAAGGATGCACTGGTCGAGCAGCGACATCAGTTGGAAATACCGTACTCCGCTGGCATACGGACGTAAAAGAGCCGCAGATTTTCACCTCGGAGCAACGCCAGCAGCCTTTCGGCCTGCTCAGTACTAACCAGGAACTCGATCTCGACCGGCAGATCGCCCGCCAGCTCGAAAAACGCCTCCTCGTGCAGCCTGCCATGACGGCCGAAGCCGGCGACGGCGCGTAGCGCGGTGCCACCGCCTATGCCCATGCCCTTCGCCTGTTCCAGTAGCCATTCGTAGAGCAGCTTGCCGTGGTGCCTTTGCGATTCGTTGACGAAAAATTTCAGGCAGATTCCCTGCATCGCTTCATCCTTTCAGGAGCTTGACGGTACCGATGCCAAGCAGTGTCATGGCGACCGAACCGACGACATGGACGGCAATAATTCCTCCGGCCCAGGCATACTGGGCGCGCAGCAACAGCGTCACGGTCTCCGCCGAGAAGGTGGAGAAAGTGGTGAGTCCGCCGAGAAAGCCGGTGGCGATCAGCAGCCGCGCCTCCGGCGGCAGGCCGGGATGGTCGGCGAACATCGCCATCGCCAGTCCCATCAGGTAGCCGCCCACCAGATTCGCTGCCAGCGTGCCCAGCGGCAGCGTGGGAAACACCGGGTTCCACAGGAGGCCGAACCACCAGCGTAGCCAGGCGCCCACCATCGCGCCCGCACCGACGGCGAGCAAGCCGTAGAAACTCATAGCACGTCTTTCACGATTGCTTTCATCGCAGCATAATAAGCCAAGCCGCCAGTCCGAGCAAAGCAACGAGCAGCACCGGCAGGGTCAGCGCCACCCCAACGCGGCAATACTCGCCCCAGCCTATTCGGATGCCGCGCGCTTCCAGCACGTGCAGCCAGAGCAGCGTGGCGAGGCTGCCCAGCGGCGTCATCTTCGGCCCCAAATTGCAGCCGATCACGTTGGCGTAGATCATCGCCTCCCGCGTCAGCGCGGAAAGATGGGCATCGTGAATAGCCAGGCTGGCCACCATCACCGTAGGCAGGTTGTTCATTACAGCCGATAGAAAGGCAAACAGGAATCCCGCACCCAGAGTGGCTGACCAGAACCCCTGGCCGTCCAGCCATTCCAGAATAACCCCCAGTTCGGCGGTCAGCCCCTGGTTGCGCAGCCCGAACACCACTAGGTACATGCCCAGCGAAAACAGCACGATCTGCCAGGGCGCCTCGCGCAGCAGGGTCATCAC
>JAUYSN010000069.1 GCA_030696235.1 Sulfuricella sp.
CCGTTCCTCGTCGCTCGGGCCGAAGGATGACGCAGGCAATGCGCTGGGTGGCAATCGACGTCTGGTGGGGAATGCAGAGGTGCTGTTCCCGTTCCCGGGCATGAAAAAGGATCAATCCCTGCGCATGAGCTTTTTTGTCGATGGCGGTACGGTATTTGGTCAGGATGACAAGATGAGCTTAGGCGACATGCGTTATTCCACCGGTCTTGCCGTTAGCTGGCAGTCCCCGATGGGTCCGATGAAATTCAGCATTGCCGCGCCGCTCAATTCCAAGGCAACCGATAAGGTGGAGCGGTTCCAGTTTATTTTGGGTTCCACGTTCTAATCGCGATTTCAGGAGATCAAGTTGAACAAGATTATTGCTGTTGTACTTGCTGCCACCCTGTTGCCGATTGCGGCAGGGGCATCCGCCGCCGAAACGAAGATCGGCTTCGTCAATACCGAGCGGGTTTTTCGGGAAGCGGCCCCGGCCATGAAGGCACAGAAAAAACTCGAGAAGGAATTCGCTGCACGCGAGCAGGAACTGCAAAAAACGGCGAAACAGGCCAAGGAGCTGCAGACTCATCTGGAGCGGGAAGGCGTGACGATCAGTGAATCGGATCGACGCAACAAGGAGCGCGACCTCGCCAATCTGAATCGCGATTTCCAGCGTGCCCAACGCGAGTTCCGGGAAGACCTCAACCTGAGGCGAAACGAGGAACTGGGCGCCGTTCATGATCGTGCCAGAAAAACGATCATGGAGATCGCCGAGAAAGAGAAGTTCGATCTGGTATTGGAAGAAGCGGTTTATTTCAGTCCGCGAATCGATATCACCGATAGGGTATTGAAGGCTTTGGCCGATAAATAAGGCCTTTTTGCCGATGCGCATAGCGGGCGCTTTTCCCTGGTTGATTCCATGACTCGGACTGATTCTGGCTACACGCTGGGTGCTATCGTCGAACGGTTTGGCGGCGAACTGGTCGGCGATGCGGATGCCGTGGTCAGGCAGGTCGCACCGCTTTCCTCCGCACTATCCTGGCACATCAGCTTTCTCTCCAATCCGAAATACCGCCGGCAACTGCAAAACTGCAGGGCAGGCGCCGTGATCATGGGTGTTGCGGAGCGTGATGCGACAAACCTGCCGCGTATCTTGTGTGACAATCCCTATGCCTATTTTGCCAAGGTTTCCGCATTGCTCAACCCCCGGCATGCCGAGGCACCCGGCATCCACTCGACGGCGATAGTCGATCCGACTGCAAGCATTCCGGCATCCGCCACAATCGGGGCATACGCGTTTGTCGGCGAGGGTGTGAAAATCGGAGAACACGCGGTCATCGGGTCCGGCTGCCACCTCGGCGCGGGTGTCGAGGTCGGAGATGACTCGCTGTTTTACCCGCAAGTGGTGGTCTACCATGGCTGTGTCATCGGTAAGCGCGCCATCCTGCATTCCGGCGCGGTGATCGGGGCGGACGGATTCGGCATTGCCATGGAAAATGGGCGCTGGATCAAGGTTCCGCAAATCGGTCGGGTGGTCATCGGAGATGATGTTGAAATAGGCGCCAATACCACGGTTGACCGGGGAGCCCTGGACGACACCATTATCGAGGACGGCGTCAAGCTGGATAACCAGATTCAGGTCGCGCATAACGTGCATATCGGCGCTCATTCCGCGATAGCGGGTTGTGTCGGAATCGCCGGCAGCGCAAAAATCGGGAAACATTGTACGGTGGGTGGCAGCGGAATGATTCTGGGACACCTTGAGATTGCTGATCGGGTCAACATTTCCGCCGGCACTCTGGTCACCAAATCGATCGCCAAGGAGGGGACGTATACCTCCGTGATGCCATTTTCCGTGCATCAGGACTGGCTCAAGAATGCCGCTCATCTGCGCCATCTGGATAAAATGGCGGAGAAATTGAGCGAACTGGAGAAGAAAATCAGCGAACTGGAAGGGAAGAAATCTTGAATAGCATGGATATCCACGAAATATTGCAGTACTTGCCGCACCGCTACCCCTTTCTGCTGGTTGACCGCGTTGTCTCGTTCGAACCTGGGAAGAGTATCGTGGCGCTGAAAAACGTGACGATCAACGAGCCCTTTTTCGTCGGCCATTTCCCGCACCACCCGGTAATGCCGGGCGTGCTCATCATCGAAGCACTGGCCCAGACGGCGGCGATTCTGTCGTTCAAGACCATGGGCACCCGGCCCGACGACAAGTCGGTGTATTACTTTGTCGGCATCGACGGTGCGCGCTTCAAGAAACCCGTCTCTGCCGGAGATCAGCTGACGCTCGAGGTGGAGCTTACCCGGTCGGTCAAGGGAATCTGGAAATACGCGGCGCGCGCCAAGGTCGATGGTGCCGTAGTGACCGAAGCAGAGCTGATGTGCACGGTGAAAGCGCTATGAGGGCCTGTCCATGAATAACTCGAACATTCTGGCCGCCCTAGCGGGCGCGCTGCGGCGTTGCCGGTCGCTTGCAGGGAATGGCCATGCGGCGCGCCCGGCGCCTTGCATCGCATCCCGCCAGCACGCCCATAATTGTCCAACTTATCCATGAACAGGCCCTAAATGATCCACCCGACAGCAATCGTTCATGAGGGCGCCAGGCTGGCCCCCGATGTCAGTGTGGGTCCTTATTCGATCATCGGCGAGCATGTCGAAATCGGTGCCGGAACATCGATCGGCCCGCACGTGGTGATCAATGGCCATACCCGGATCGGCAAGGACAACCGGATTTTCCAGTTTTCGTCTCTGGGCGAGATGCCGCAGGACAAGAAATACCTGGGAGAAGAAACCCGCCTGGAAATTGGCGACCGCAATGTGATTCGTGA
>JAUYSN010000085.1 GCA_030696235.1 Sulfuricella sp.
AGCAAACGGAAAAGGCGCTTGTTTCGATTGGCGCTTGTTCCGATCTGGCGGATAACGCTGCGCTCATCCGCCCTACACACTAAACGATCATGGCCCAGTTTTTTGTCATTCACCCCGAAAATCCGCAGCCGCGCCTGATTCACCAGACGGTGGAAATCATTCGCAACGGCGGGGTGATCGCCTATCCGACCGACGCCAGCTACGCCTTGGGCTGCGGCCTGGGCGACAAGGAGGCGCAGCAGCGCATCCGCGCGATTCGCGGTGTGGATGAAGACCATCCGCTGACCCTGGTATGCCGCGACCTGGCCGAGATTTCCGTTTATGCCAAAGTGGACAACCGCCAGTTCCGGCTGCTCAAGGCGAATACGCCGGGCTGCTACACTTTCATCCTGGAGGCGACGCGGGAAGTGCCGAAGCGATTGCAGCACCCGAAGCGCAAGACCGTCGGCCTGCGCGTGCCGGATCATCCGATTCTCCAGGCGCTGCTGGCCGAGCTGGGCGGGCCGTTGCTGAGCACGACCCTGCAATTGCCAGGGGACGATCAGCCGCTCAACGACCCTTATGATATTCGCGACTTGCTCGAGCGCCAGGTTGATCTGGTGCTGGACGGCGGCTATGGCGACGTGGACACCACCACCGTGATCGACCTGACCGGCGAGGTGCCGGTGCTGGTGCGGGCGGGCAAGGGCGATATACAACCCTTTGGACTGGAAGAAGAATAAATGGAATTGAACATCGTACAACCGGTCGCCGTTTACGCCTTGCCGGTGGTGTTTGCCATCACCCTGCACGAAGCGGCGCATGGTTACGTCGCCAAGCACTTCGGCGATACCACCGCCTACATGCTGGGGCGTGTCAGCCTGAACCCGCTGCGCCACATCGATCCGATCGGCACCGTGCTGATTCCGCTCCTGACGCTGTTCCTGGGCGGTATCCTGTTCGGCTGGGCCAAGCCGGTACCGATAAATTTCAACAATTTGCGCAATCCGAAGAAGGACATGCTGTGGGTGGCCCTGGCCGGTCCAGGCGCAAACCTTGCCATGGCGCTCGGCTGGGCGGTGGTGATGAAGCTCGCCAACATGATGCCGGACAGCCCATTTTCCCTGCCGATGGCGCTGATGGGCATGGCCGGGATCAATATCAATGTGGTGCTGATGGTGCTCAACCTGCTGCCGCTACTGCCGCTGGACGGCGGACGCATCGCCGTCAGCCTGTTGCCGAGCCGGTTGGCCTACCGCTATTCCTTGCTGGAACCCTACGGCATGATGCTGCTGGTGGTCCTGCTGTTCAGCGGCGTGCTGGGGGCCATCATGTGGCCGCTGATTAACGTGACAAAATCGCTTATATTGCTGCTATTCGGTATTTGATAAAGAAAGAACGAAGAACATGTTTACTGAACGCGTTTTGTCCGGCATGCGCCCGACCGGCAGCCTGCATCTTGGCCACTATCATGGCGTACTGAAAAACTGGGTGAAGCTGCAGCATGAATACGAATGCCTGTTTTTCGTCGCCGACTGGCATGCGCTGACCACCCATTACGACACGCCAGGCATTATCGAACAGAGCGTCTGGGACATGGTGATCGACTGGCTCGCCGCAGGGGTGGACCCATCCCGCGCGACCCTGTTCATTCAGTCGCGCGTGCCCGAACACGCCGAACTGCATCTGCTCCTGTCGATGATGACGCCGCTGGGCCGGCTGGAGCGGATGCCGACCTACAAGGATCAGCAGGAAAAACTCAGCGGAAAGGATTTGAGCACCTACGGCTTTCTTGGCTACCCGCTGCTGCAGGCGGCGGATATCCTGATCTACCGCGCCAACCAGGTGCCGGTGGGAGAGGATCAGGTGCCGCACATCGAGTTTACGCGCGAGCTGGCGCGGCGCTTTAATCATCTCTACGGGCGTGAGCCGGGCTTCGAGGAAAAGGCGGAGGCCGCGGTCAAGAAGCTCGGCGGCAAGCGCGCCAAGCTCTACGAGGAACTGCGCACCCGCTACCAGCAGGAGGGCGACGAGGAGGCGCTGGAATCCGCACGGGCCTTGCTTAATGACCAGCAGAACCTGAGCCTGGGCGACCGCGAGCGGCTGTTCGGCTATCTCGAGGGCGGCGGCAAGATTATCCTGGCCGAACCGCAGGCGCTACTCACCACGGCTTCAAATTTGCAGGGGCTGGATGGGCAGAATATGTCGAAATCCTACAACAACACCATTTCCCTGCG
>JAUYSN010000088.1 GCA_030696235.1 Sulfuricella sp.
CAGCCTTTGCCTGAAACTTCGCGCTTCCCGGAGAGCCCCCGGAAAATCCGAAATGGATATTCTGCATCGCTCTTCCTCTCGCATATTTCATCATGCGAGAGATGCTAAGCCGGTATTGTGACAGCAGTATGACGCCGCGCCGGGCGGCCATTTCAGATGGCTACGACAGTTCCTGAAATAGCCGCATCCCCGCAAAAACAGGGGGTTATAAAAGACGAAAGGTGCGCATCATTTACCGCTTCAAGACTACCCCGGCGCATTGATTTCCTGCTCCAACAGGGCGATAGCCTCCAGCAGCGTACGGGAAATTTCCACCAGATGAGGCAATCGCTCCTTGGCCTTATCGGCTTTGCCCTTCTCGATGTAATGATAAATTTCACCATATATCTGATGCAGAATCCGGTGCGGAACTTCAATGCCTTCGTAGAGCTCGTGATGGCCCAGCGCCTGCTGTCCCATGCCGTAATACCACTTTCCAAACGAGCAATCGGTGTGCTGCACCGGCGCTTTGTCCTCCGCAATATCCAGGCCGGCAACCAAACCCTGGGCGTAAGACCGCCATTTGATGTGGGCGGATTTTGCCTTGCGCAGCATGCGCTGTGCCTCATCCTTGTCAAGGCTTACATACATATTATTGACGACGCTCATGATTCTCTCCCCCCGATTATAATCATTGGCAACTGGCGACCATTGGTGTCAGTTCACATTCCATGCTGGATTTCCTCGAATTTTCGCACTGCCCGACTCACCGTCATACCCCGTCTCAAATGAACCCCTGCTGACGTCTCTGACTTACTGGTTTAAACCCGGATTGTCCATTAACCATGAATCGGCAGGATTTCGCAGTCGTTGTGGGTCAGGCTTCAGCCTGACATGTACGGCTGAAGCCTGACCCACAGGAGCATATTGGACTAATGGACAATCGGGGTTAAAGATACAAGGATAAATGACGATCTGATATGTAATCCTCGGTTTGCCGGGATCGTTTGACGCCGCCCGCTGGTCAGATGCCTTGTGACTTGGCGTAGAGCCGGACCAGCCCGAGTTGCACCATGTCGGAAGCTTGGCGGAATTCGGAGCCATTCAGCATCTTGTCGGCAGCCTCTTTGCAGTTGTTGTGCGCCTCGCGCAGGACGTTGCCGGCATTGAGGTGAAACTGGGCATGCTGGCTCCGTAATTCGGCGAATTCCGGCAGGTGGCTGAACGACTTTTTGCCTTCGCTGTGAATCCACTTGCCCAGTACACAGTGGTCGTCGCTGGCAACAACACTGATTTCCAGTGTTTCGCTGTTTGCACCGCTGATCTGTGCCGCCAGCCTGTCCTTCCATGCGACGTGCACATCGATGGCATTCTTCATGTTCCCACCGTGGAAAAATTCCTCACCCGGTTTAACCGTTGCATTGCCTACGTTATCTTCGTCTGCGGCACCGCGTTTTAACCATGACAAAATACTCATCATCTTCTCCTCCGAAGTATATGGGTGAACACGGCTTTCGCCGTTCACGTTTAACTGTAAATTTTAATTTGCTACTACGTAGAATCGGAGGAAAGGCAATATTCGACGGCACTTGCATCACTTTTCCTCCCGCATATTTCATAAATACGGGGGAGATGCTAAGCCTTTATTGTGACAGGAGTATGACCGTCTGGGTGATGAGGTGATGAGGTGATGAGGTGATGGGTGATGGGTGATGGGTGATGGGTGATGAGTGATGAGTGCAGATTTTACCCCTCATCCATTACTCATTCCTCATCACCCCTTCAACGGCTGCGCCAGCTCCTGCATGAGCTGCATCTGGGCACAGGCGATCTTGCTGCCGCTGCGCGGACATTTGCGCCGGTAATTGCCCTCCGCATCCATTTCCCAGGTCTGGCAGTTGTCCTTGAGATAGGGCTCCAGCCCTTCCTTGATGACGCGCTTTTTCAGCTTCGCATCCAGCACCGGAAAACAGACTTCGACCCGGCGGAAGAAGTTGCGCTGCATCCAGTCTGCGCTGGACAGATAGATATCGCGCGCGCCGCCGTTGTAGAAATAGAAAATGCGTGAGTGTTCGAGGAAGCGGCCGATGATGGAACGCACCCGGATATTTTCCGAAACGCCCCGAATCCCCGGCCGCAGGGCGCACACCCCGCGCACGATCAGATCGACCTTGACCCCGGCTCTGGACGCGTCGTACAGCGCGCTGATGATCTCCGGTTCGAGCAGGGAATTCATCTTGGCAACGATGAACGCCTTTTTGCCGGCGCGCGCATGAGAGGCCTCGGTGCGGATCGCCGCCATCATTTCACGGTGCAGGGTGAACGGCGATTGCAGCAAATAATTCAGACTGCTCGCCTTGCCCAGGCCGGTGAGCTGCATGAAGACGTCATTAACGTCGCTGCCGATCTTCTCGTTGCAGGTAAACAGGCCGAAATCGGTGTACAGCTTGGCGGTGCGAGGATGGTAATTGCCTGTGCCTAGATGGATGTAGCGGCGCAACCCGTCTTCCTCGCGCCGTACCACCAGCAGCATTTTGGCATGGGTCTTGTAGCCGACAACGCCGTACACCACGTGGGCACCCGCCTCTTCAAGACGCCCCGCCCAGTTGATGTTGGCTTCCTCGTCGAAGCGGGCCAGCAGCTCCACCACTACGGTAACTTCCTTGCCGCTATGCACCGCCTTGATCAACGCCTCCATCAGTGCGGAATCGGTGCCGGTGCGGTAGATGGTCTGCTTGATCGCCAGCACGTTGGGGTCACTTGCCGCTTGCTGGATGAAATCGACGACAGGCGCAAACGACTCGAAGGGTTGGTGCAGCAGGATATCGCCACTCCTGATCGCCTGGAACATGTCAGGATGCTTCGCCACCGACGGAGGGGTACTCGGAATGAAGGACGAATATTTGAGATCGGGCCGATCGACCCGGTCCGGGATCTGCATCAGCCGCACCAGGTTAACAGGACCGTTGACCCGGTAAAAATCTTCCTGGCTCAGACCGAATTGCCCCAGCAGGAAGCCGGCCATTTCCGGCGAACAGTTGTCCGCCACCTCCAGGCGCACGGCATTGCCGAAATTGCGCTGCGGCAGCTCGCCTTGCAGCGCTTCGCGCAGGTTTTTGACCTCTTCCTCGTCGACGAACAGATTGGAATTGCGGGTGACGCGGAACTGGTAGCAGCCCTTGATCTCCATGCCGGAAAACAGCTCCCCGACATGAGCATGGATGATCGAGGAAAGGAAGACGAAGCCATGCTCGCAGCCGGCCACTTCCGGCGGCAGTTTGATCACCCGCGGCAAAGAACGCGGCGCCTGCACGATGGCGGCGCCGGAGGCACGGCCGAAAGCGTCCTTGCCCTCCAGCTCGACGGCAAAATTCAGACTCTTGTTCAGTACACGCGGGAAGGGATGGGCGGGATCGAGGCCGATCGGGGAAAGCACCGGCATCAGCTCACGAAAGAAAAAATCCTTGATCCATTCGCCCTGGCCATCGTGCCAGTGGGTACGGCGCAGAAAGCGGATATCGTGGCGCGCCAACTCGGGCAGTATCCCCTCGTTCAACAGCCGATATTGCTTTTCCACCAACTCGTGCGCCTGCTCGGTAACCCGTTTGAACACCTGGCGCGCCGACATGCCATCCGGCCCCGTCGCGGTGGCATGGAGAGCGATCTGCTCCTTCAGTCCGGCGACGCGGACCTCAAAGAACTCGTCCAGGTTGTTGCTGACGATGCACAGGAACTTCAGCCGCTCCAGCAACGGGTTGCGGTGATCCTCCGCCTGCGCCAGCACACGCCGGTTGAAGGCAAGCTGGCCAAGTTCGCGGTTGAGATAGTATTCCTGGGCGTGCAAGTCAGTCATGGGAGCGATTATCCTGAAGCCGGGTGGGTCGAATGGTAATGGGTGATGCGGAATGGGTGATGAAAACCCTAGACCATCACTCATCACCCATTGCTCATTACCCGTTTCTAGTGCTTCGGTGGCACGAAACCCGACACCGTATCCGCTCCGGTACCGAAGAAGTAGGACTCCACCTGCTCCGCCAGATACTTGCGCGCACTGGGATCGGCCATGTTGAGGCGATTTTCGTTGATCAGCATGGTCTGGTGCTTGAGCCAAGCCGCCCAGGCTTCCTTGGAAACATTTTCATAAATCCGCTTGCCGAGCTCGCCGGGATAAGGCGGAAAATCCAGCCCATCCGCTTCGCGACCGAGCTTCACGCATTTCACTGTTCTTGCCATTTCATCACCCCGTTCAAAATAGTGTTATTTGATTGCACTTAAATATCATCCTTAAAAACTTGGTTGAACCGCCAAGACGCCAAGAACGCCAAGGGAATCCTCTTGCTGGAAACAACATTGCATTAACTGATAGGGTGAACAGTTCTGGTTTCCAATCTTATATTTTTCTTGGCGCTCTTGGCGTCTTGGCGGTTAGAAAAAAGTTTTAGAGTTATTTCAAGCAAATACGCTACAACTTTTTCATGAACACCTTGGAGCGGCGCTGATAGTTGTACAGCCCTTGCTTGGCCTTGGGCAGCTTGTCCACGCCGGCCTCGGTGAAGCCGCGCTCCAGGAACCAGTGCGCAGTGCGGGTGGTGAGCACGAACAACTGTTTGAAGCCCTTGCCTAGCGCCCTGACCTGCATGTATTCGAGCAATGCCTCGCCCCGCCCGGCGCTGCGGTAATCCGGATGCACCGCCATGCACGCCAGCTCCGCCGCCTTCTCTTTCGGAAACGGATACAGCGCGGCACAGCCGATGATCAGGCCGTCGTACTCCAGCACGGAGAAGCGGTCGATTTCCATTTCCAGCAGCTCGCGCGAACGCCGCACCAGGATACCGTCGGCTTCCAGCGGCTCGATCAGCGCGAGGATGCCGCCGACATCGTCGATCGTGGCATCGCGCAGGGTTTCCAGCGGAACTTCGCTGACCATGCTGCCGATGCCTTCGTGGGTAAACAGTTCCTGCAGCAATGCGCCATCGATGTGGCGGCTGATCAGGTGCGCCCGCGCCACGCCCTTGCGGCAGGCACGCACCGCACAGGGCAGGTAATAACCCACATCCGTCGGCAGTGCGGCGGCGGGGGCAAGAATCGCTTCCGCCTCTGCCGTGGTCAGTTCGCGCAGCAAATCCCCGTTTTCGCCGGCAACCCCGGCTGTGTCCATCAAGAATATCAGCTTGTCGGCATCCAGCGCGATCGCGGCGGAAGTCGCCACATCTTCCAGCGACAAATTGAACACCTCGCCAGTGGGCGAATAGCCGAGCGGCGAAAGCAGCACGATTTCGTTGCCGTCGAGCCTGCGCCGAATGCCTGTTGCATCGATCTTGCGCACTTCACCGGTGTGCATCAGATCCACACCGCCGAGCACCCCCATCGGCATGGCAGTGACAAAATTGCCGCTGGCCACCCGAATATCGGCGCCCGCCATCGGCGAATTGGCGAGACCCATGGAAAGCAGCGCCTCGATCTCCACCCGCACCGTACCGGCCGCCTCCTTGACGCATTTCAGGGCGTCATCGTCGGTGACGCGCATTCCCCCGGCATAGCGGATCGCCGCGCCCCGCTCGGTCAGCTCCTCCTCGATCTGCGGCCGTGCGCCATGCACCAGCACCAGCCGTACACCGAGGCTATTGAGAAGATTGAGGTCGTGCGCAAGCGCAATGAACTGACCTTCGCTCACCACCTCGCCGCCGAAGGCAACAACGAAAGTCTTGCCGCGAAAGGCGTGAATATAGGGTGTGGCCGAGCGAAACCACGCCACAAAATGGGTTCTGAGTTCTGAGTGCTGAGTACCGAGAGGCATCGAAAGCTAATCCGTTATCAAATTAACCCGGATATTTCATAAATTCGCGTGATGATCGCGCAGGATTTTGTTTTGTAGAGGGATTTTGTGAGGGAGTGTCGTAGTTATTCATACGACCGACTGAACAAAATTTCTCTACGAAACAAAAGACCAGCGAGGGCGCGCGTCAATTTATGAAAAATCCGGGTTGAAGCATTCCATCGCAAGTGCAAAGTGTACCCCAATCCCTTCACCCAGCGCCAACCCGTGCATACCTTCACTTTTTCCTGTCAAAGATAATAACGATGTTTACAACCCAATGATCTATTGGCAAATTACCTGTTTTCAGGGTTTATTATCCAACGGGGTAGATAATAAAGGCAAAGATCGCTGTTCGAAATCGGCCCGCTCCGGTTGATCCAGTCGCTCACTTGCTCCCACCTTGCAGCAACCGGTTTAGCCAAAGATCGGTCAACGGAACAAGATTGCCCACGTCGGCGGCGCGCAGTGCGCCGAAATAGTCCGCCTTGCCGGATTCGTCGGAGGCAGGATCAATCGGCGGAAGTGCGAGTTTGTAAGCCAGCGCGATAAGTAAAATTCTCCCCGCCCTGCCGTTGAAATCCTTGAACGGATGTATCCATTGGAAACGCCAGTCAGCCCATGCCAGTAGTTCGGCAATGGATTCCGCACCGCGCAGATGGCACAGGCGTTCTTCCAAATCCAGACAGAAGTTTTTGATGTGGACGGCGACCTCATGGCCGGGCGGGGGCAAATGGGTACCCACCTGAACATCGGTGGTGCGAAAGCACCCAGCCCATTCCGGGAATAGCTCACCGGCGAGACAGCGGTGGGTGTCGCAAATCCATTCCGGGGTAATGCGGATGTCTTCGGGCGGGTTTTCCAGCAGCGCGTCGAGGCAGTGCGCGATGTTCACCGCGAGATGCTCGGCGACTTCGCTATAAGCAAGCAGACCGGCGGTTGTAGCCAGTTCGCGGGTGGCGTCTAGCGGACGGGTTGACACAGCAGCTTCGCCAGCCGTTCGGGATTGACCGGCTCGTTTTCCAGTGCCATCGAACTCAAAGTGAACTTCAGTACTTGTTGGCGATACGCCGCCCGCACGCTTTCCGTGTCAGCGTGGTTTGCCCGCCACTGTTTCAGGTGCTGATCGAGTTGTTGAAGCTGTTTGGGGTTCATCGTGGTTGTCCTATGTAGCTCCATCTTTGCATGATTCGGTGCAGGCATGGCTGGAAAAACGGAAGGTGGCATAATTTCTGTGACGCATCTGGCGCAATATGATTGCACTCTACGCAAGTTCCTTTCGTCCTGACATCCTTAACCATTTTAATTTTAGCCTGTATATTTCATAAAAACGGAGCGATCTCGCTGACGGATTTTGTAGGAGCGGGCTTGCCCTATATAGGTTGTCAATGACATGTTTTTTCATTCTACAACGTGTGTCGAAAAATACCGGTTCTCAGAAATCGCCCCATAGCATCTGCATCGCCGCCAAAGCCGCCAGCGCCGCCGTTTCGGTGCGCAGGACGCGCGCGCCCAGCCGTACCGGGGTGTAGCCGTAGCGCTGTGCCGCCTCGGCTTCCGCCGGGGAAAGGCCGCCTTCAGGGCCGATCAGCAGGGTGATATTGCCGGTGGGTTTGGGTAGGTCACGCAACCCGACTTCGGCAACAGGCGACAGCATCAGGCGCAACCCCCCATCCTGCTGCCCCAGCCAATCCAGCAGCGGGCGAATCGGAGCGACCTCGGGCACGCGGTTGCGGCCGCTCTGCTCGCAGGCCGCGATGACAACCCCCTGCCAATGTGCCACGCGCTTTTCCGCCCGCTCGCCGGAAAGCCGCACCACGCTGCGCTCGCTCGCCAGCGGCTGAATATTGCCTATGCCCAGCTCCACCGCCTTTTGCAGGGTGAAATCCATTTTCTCCCCGGCTGAAATCGCCTGGGCAAGCAGGACTTGCAGCGGCGATTCGCGCTCGACGGCATGCCAGCCAACGATTTCCACCGTGACATTGCGCTTGCCGATGTCCGTGATGCGCGCATCGCCTTCTCCGCCTCGTCCGTTGAACACGCTGACCCGATCGCCGGCTTGCAGCCGCAACACCCGCGCGGCATGGTGCGCGGCCTGCTCGGGCAGTTCCGCTGTGCCGCTTTGGGCTAAAATTTCCGGGCAGTAAAAGCGGGGGGTGGTCATCTATTTTTTCCGCACTTCATATATAGAGCACTCATGATAAACTAAATTAATCCTAGAAACGGCAGTTCACCGCCAAGGACGCAAAGGAACGCAAGGGAAAACAAATGGATAGAGGGTTTCTTCTTTCCACCTGCCGGGTGAGCTACCCGTAATCCGTAACAGGTTGCCTTACCTCGCGTCCTTTGCGTCCCTTGCGGTTCAATAGCTTTTTTTAGGTTAATTGGCACCAATCAAGCAGGAGTATCGAAACTATGGTTAGTTTGCAGACACCGGTTTGCGATTTCGGCTGGAAAGCCCTGGATTTTTACCTGCCCGGGGTGGACGGCAAAAGCTACAACCTGGCCAGTGCGCGCGGACCCAAAGGTCTGCTGGTGATGTTCATCTGCAACCACTGCCCTTACGTCCAGGCGATTCGCGACCGCCTCGTGCGCGACTGCCGGGAGTTGCAGCAGATGGGCATCAACACCATCGCCATCATGTCGAACGATCCGGCCGACTACCCGGAAGACTCCTTCGACAACATGAAAAAGGTAGCGCAGGAATTCGGCTTCCCGTTCCCCTACGTGTGGGACGAAAGCCAGGCAGTGGCGCAAGCCTATGGCGCAGTATGCACGCCGGACTTCTTCGGCTTCAACGCCGATCTGGAACTGCAGTACCGCGGCAGGCTCGATGCTTCGCGCAAGGAGGCCGCGCCCACGGATGCCCGGCGCGACCTGTTCGAAGCGATGAAGGAAGTGGCGTTGACCGGCAAGGGGCCGGCAGAGCAGATCCCGAGCATGGGCTGCTCAATTAAATGGAAATGAGTAAACGGTGATGGGTTATGGGTGCCTTCCTCCATCGCCCATTCCTCATCACCCATAACCGGAACAACCATGCTCCAATCCGTCATCAATGCCGTAAAAAAGGTAGCGCAGCAGGAAATCATGCCGCGCTACCTGAAGGTTGCGCACCAGCGCAAGATCGATGGCAGCATTTTCACCGAGGCGGATATCGCCGCGCAAACCGCTCTGGTTTCGGCACTCAAGCATATCCACGATTACCCGGTGCTGGGCGAGGAAATGCTGCCGGAGCAGCAAGAAGCACTGTGGCGTGCCGGAGAAGATGGCCTATGGTGCATCGACCCTATCGACGGCACCTCCAATTTCTTCAACGGCCTGCCTTATTTCGCGGTTTCCGTTGCCTTGATGCGTGGCGGGCAGAGCGTACTGGGCGTGGTCTACGACCCGGTGGCGGATGAAATGTTCTGGGCAGAGCGGGGCAAGGGTGCCTTCCTCAACGGAGAACCGATGCCGATCAAGGAACAGGTGCCGGATTTTCACCATGCCATGGCGGCGATCGACTTCAAGCGCCTCAAGCCGAATCTGGCGCGGCAGCTGGTGGCGTCGCCGCCATTTGCATCGCAGCGCAACTTTGGCGCCAGCACGCTCGACTGGTGCTACGTGGCGGCAGGACGTCTCAATCTTTACCTGCATGGCGGGCAAAAACTTTGGGACTACGCCGCCGGTTCGCTGATCCTGGCGGAGGCAGGCGGCTCCATGTGCACCCTGACCGAGGACGACTTCGGAGCCGGCAATCTTTGGCAGCGTTCAGTCATCGCTGCGCTGAACCCTGATTTATTCAAAGCCTGGAAAGCCTGGATCCGGGCACGGCAATAGTCCGGCAAGCCGGCGCCGCCCTTTGATTTTACCGACATCGATCAAGTCTTATATCTTTTATCTATAAGAAAATCTTTTTGGGGCAATAAAAATCTGCTATTGCCCTTAGTCCGACTCGTGAGTAATAATCATAGGTTTGAATAGCCCTTAGCAGAAAAAGGAAACAGAGAATGGCAACTCGTAAAGAACTCGCGAACGCGATCCGCGTCCTTTCCATGGACGCCGTGCAGAAGGCCAATTCCGGCCACCCGGGTGCCCCCATGGGCATGGCGGAAATCGCCGAAGTAGTGTGGAACCATAACCTGCGCCACAACCCGGCCAACCCCAAGTGGTTCGACCGCGACCGCTTCGTGTTGTCCAATGGCCACGGTTCGATGCTGATTTATTCGTTGCTGCATCTGACGGGTTACGATCTGCCGATCGGTGAACTCAAGAAGTTCCGCCAGCTCCATTCCAAGACTCCGGGCCACCCTGAGTACGGTTATACGCCCGGTGTGGAAACCACCACTGGTCCGCTCGGCCAGGGCATCACTAACGCCGTCGGCATGGCCATGGCGGAAAAGCTGCTGGCAGCCGAATTCAACAAGCCCGGCCATGAAATCATCAACCACCACACCTATGTATTCATGGGTGACGGCTGCCTGATGGAAGGCATCTCCCACGAAGCCTGCG
>JAUYSN010000094.1 GCA_030696235.1 Sulfuricella sp.
GGGGTGTTCTCGTCGGGAATCGCGTCACCCAGGGAGAGGCTCTGGTCGATATCCAGCGGCGTATCCAGGGAGGCCATGCGTTCATTCAGGTTCAGCACGTAGCGCACATCGGCCACCGGCTTGTCCAGCAAGTGCGCCACCTCTTCTGCGCTGGGTTCATCGCCATTGCGGGACTCAATGAGACGGAACGCCTGCAGGCAGCTGTTCATCTCCCGGATCACATGCACCGGAATGCGGATGGTGCGCGACTGGTTCATGATGGCGCGTTCGATATTCTGCCGAATCCACCAGGTGGCGTAGGTGGAAAAGCGGAACCCCCGCTCCGGCTCAAACTTTTCCAGGGCGTGTATGAGCCCCAGGTTGCCTTCCTCGATCAGATCCAGCAGTGCCATGCCACGGTTGATGTAGTGTTTTGCGATACTGACTACCAGGCGGAGGTTGCATTCGATCATGCGCTGGCGAGCATTGAAATCGCCCTCTCTGACGCGGGTTGCAAGCTCCCGTTCTTCCTTCGCCGTCAACAGGGAGTTGCGCCCGATTGCATTGAGATAGATCATTGTGGCATCGCCCTGGAATTCGATGCTGTATGTTTCCGTTGCGGACGGGAGTTCCGCTAGATCTTCTGGCGGCTGAGCGGATTCTCCGTCCAGGATTTCCAGAATGTCATCTTCTTCCGGATCTGTTTTATTGAGAGTCATCTCGAACATGTTATTTTCCTTATGTCCATTTTTCGGGAATGCTCAGTGATTTTCTTCAGCGTGCAAGAGCCAGTCTACAGAGGCGGACGAAGACCTAGAATAGGGGGGATATGTATTCTGTAGTAAGGGAAATGCTTATTTCTGAAACAAATTTTTGGTACTGCAGTGCCAACCCTGGTAATGACAAGATGATATATTTCGCGGTTCAAGCTGCACTGTGGCCGGATTTGATGTGATCAATCACCGAATTGCCTACCGCATATTGCACCAGGCCGATGTCGTGAGAAAGCGCCATGAAGCTGGGTATTGACCTCGGGGGCACCAAAATTGAGATCATCGCTCTGGATGATGAAGGCGGTGAACTCTTGCGCCGGCGTGTACCTGCCCCTCAGGGCGATTACTCCGGCACGTTGCGGGCAATTGCCGATCTGGTGCACCAGGTGGAGGCCGCACTCGGACAGGCTGGAACGGTCGGCATCGGCACGCCGGGCGCCATTTCCAGGGCCACCGGCCTGCTCAAGAATTCCAATTCCGTACACCTCAATGGCCAACC
>JAUYSN010000095.1 GCA_030696235.1 Sulfuricella sp.
CGGGTGTCGTCGCGCAGGTATTTCGCCTCGTAATCGTAGAACTCGTTGGCCGGCTCGATTTTGATCACCGGCAGCGCATCATTGCCGAGGATCGCTACGGTGTACTCTCCGCCGCCGACGAACTGTTCGGCAATCACCAGATCGTCGTAGCGCGCAGCAAGCTCGTAAGCGGCGCGCAAATCTGCGACTGCCTTCACCTTGCTGATGCCGACGCTGGAGCCTTCGTTAGCCGGCTTGACGAACAGCGGCAAGCCGAGGCGCCCGGCTACCGCCGCAAAATCGCTGCCGGCATCGAGCAACTCGTAGGCGGGAACCGGCAATCCCGCCGCCTGCCAAACCAGCTTGCTGCGCCATTTGTCCATCGCCAGCGCAGACGCCAGCACACCGCTGCCGGTATAGGGAATGCCCAGCAGAGCCAGCGCGCCCTGCACCGTACCGTCCTCGCCCTGGCCGCCGTGCAGGGCGATAAAGACACGCTGGTAGCCATCCCGCTTCAGCTCGCCCAGCTCCCTCTCGGCGGGGTCGAACGCATGCGCATCGACACCGCTGCGCTTGAGCGCTGCCAGCACCGCATTGCCGCTCTTCAGCGACACCTCGCGCTCGGCTGACTTTCCGCCCATCAGCACCGCGACTTTTCCGAATTTATGTGTTTGCATTATTTAAAAACCTTTTCTTCACCGCAAAGGACGCGAAGGGCGCAAGGAAAAGCAAAACAAGGGGTTTCCTTCGCGTTACTTTGCGTCCTTTGCGGTGAAAGCATTATTTCCCTTCTCCAATAACCCGCACTTCCGTGACCAGTTCCACGCCGTGCTGCTCCTTCACCGTTTGCCGCACCTTGGCGATCAGCGCCTCGATGTCCGCAGCCGTAGCTCCACCGGCGTTGACGATGAAATTGGCGTGCTTGGGCGACACCATCGCCCCACCTATCGTCGTTCCCTTCAGGCCGCAGGCTTCGATCAGTCGCGCCGCATGGTCGCCGGGAGGATTACGGAACACCGAGCCGGCATTGGGCGTGCCAATCGGCTGGCTCGCCACCCGCTTTTCCAGCAGGCCCTTGATCTTTTTCCGCGATACCTCACCGTTGCCGGGCTTGAAAGCGAACCAGGCGGCGACGAACCATTCTTGCGGGTGATGGGTGATGGGTGATGGGTGATGCACAGAGGCATCGTCACCGTTTTTTCCCATTCCCCATTCCCCATTCCCCATTCCCCGTAGCGCCACGTGACGATAGCCAATATCAAAATCCTGCGGCGTGCGACGGCGCAACTCGCCGAAACTGTCGATGGTCAGCACTTCGGTCACGTGTTGCCAGGTTTCGGAGCCGTAGCAGCCGGCGTTCATCGCCAGCGCACCACCCACCGTGCCGGGAATGCCGGCTAGAAACTCGGCGCCCTCAAAACCGTTCAAGGCTGCAAATCGCGCCACCTTGGGACTGGCCACGCCCGCCTCGGCGTAAACACCGGCCGGTGCACCCAGCTTTCCGTGACTAAGCGTGATCTGATTGAGCGCACTGTGCAGAAGCACTACCGTGCCGCGCAACCCGCCGTCGCGCACCAGCAGATTGCTGCCCAGGCCGATGAAATGC
>JAUYSN010000274.1 GCA_030696235.1 Sulfuricella sp.
CAGAACGCCATCGACTTCTTCGCCGAAAACGCGCTGGAGCACGAGCGTACCGGCGAGATGATCGACCGTATCGGCCTGGTCAACTTCCTCGAAGGCATCGGCATGGATATCGACGCGAACATGATCAAAGAGCCGCGGTCCAATCCTTATGTCCGCATGGACGGCTGGGACGAAGAGGTCGAGAAGGCAAACCAGCGCAAGGCAAACGCAGCCTGACGCATCAAAGTTAAGCGTAAGCGTTACTTGTAACCCGCGTGCCGGAAGGCATGCGGGTTTTTCGTTTTTAGACTTCCGGAATGGCTCCGCTTGATTCCAGCGTCAGCAGGCTTCCCGCCTCCTGCTGGAGGAGAGTGAGCTTGTCGGCGATGTCCGGGGCACGATTCCGGCACGCCACTTCCAGGCGCAAGGCGGCAATCTCAAGTGCCGAAACGCCACAGTAGAGCGCGCCGCCACGCAACCTGTGCGCCAGCGCCTCCACTTTTTCAAGATCGGAAGCCGAGTAGGCTGACTGAAAGGCATCCAGGCAGGACGGCAATTCAGCAAGCTGCATTCTCAGTGAAGCCAGCCAACTCTGCCGACAGCCACCCGCCCGCTCCATGCCAAGCCCGGCGTCGATGATCGGCAGATCGGAGTGAGGCGAATCGGGGAACTCCTCCTCCACACTCCACTCCTCTTTCTTTCCGGCACTCTGGGCGCAAACAGATGTGAGCGGAACCCATTTTTCGATGGTCTTGCGCAGCGCCTCCTCGGTCAGGGGTTTTTCCAGGTAGTCATCCATCCCGGCGGCCAGATAGCGCTCCCTATCCCCGCTCAGGGCATTGGCGGTTAGCGCAACGATGGGAGTCGCCTTACCCCCCTCCTGCAACATCCGGATGCGCCTCGTCGCCTCGATGCCATCCATCGCCGGCATATGCACATCCATCAGGATCAGGTCGTAGTGCTGCCTGCCGCAAGCCTCCAGGGCAGCGACGCCATCCGCCGCCTCGTCCACGGCAACACCCCACTGATGCAACAAGATCGTGTTCAGTTTGCGGTTGATTTCGTTGTCGTCCACCACCAGGATCCGTAACTGGACGGGCAAGGTGTTTTCCTCCTTCCCCCTGCAACCCTCTCTCCAACTCTCCCCCAAAGGGGGAGAGGGCGATCGTCCCTCCCCCTGCAAGGAGGAGGGAGTGGAGATACCCAGGCTCTCAACAGGTCGTGGAGGGAGTAAATCTGTGTCCCCACCTGCTTCCTTGAGGCACAGCGAAATCGTGAATCGTGATCCCTTGCCTGGCGCGCTCTCAACCGCGATGGTGCCATTCATCAAATCAACAAGACGCTGGGAAATTGCCAGCCCCAGCCCTGTGCCTCCGTAGCGGCGGGTAATCGAGGCATCCCCCTGGCTGAATGGCTGAAACAGCTGCCCCAGTTGTTCGTCGGTCATGCCGATTCCCGTGTCAGCCACGCAGATTTCGACGCGGGCGTAGCCGTCGCTTCCAGCCAGATGCTTTACCGTGACGGTAACTGCACCGGAGTGGGTAAACTTGATGGAATTACCGAGCAGGTTGGCCAGGATCTGACGAATACGGGACGGATCGCCCATCAGGTTGGCAGGCAAGTCTCGGTCGATCTCCAGAATCAGGCGCAATCCCTTGCTCTGGGCGCTGGGCGTATAGAAGAGGATGCCCTGCTCGATCAAATTACCCAGATCGAACGCCAGGCATTCAATCGACAGCTTGCCCGCTTCGATCTTGGACAAGTCCAGGATGTCGTTGATAATCGCCAGCAAGGTCTGGGAGGAAGTTTCGCAAATCTTGAGATAATCCTGCTGGACATTGTCGATGCGGGTTTTTCCCATCAAACCGAGAAATCCGATCAGGCCATTCAACGGCGTGCGGATTTCATGGCTGACGTGGGCAAGAAACTGGCTTTTTGCCTGATTGGCCAATTCCGCACTGGCTTTGGCTCGCTCAGCCTCTTCCTTGAGCCTTGCCAGATCTCTCGTCCGCTCCTCGATGCGCTCCTGCATGTTGCTGTAGGCCGATTGCAATTCTCCCGCCATAGCGTTGAAGCCTTGTTCCAGTTCCGCCAGCTCGCCGCCGGAGTCCACCGCGACGCGAGTATCGAGCTTGCCGTGGGTCATGCGCACGACTGCGTCGAGCAGGCGCGACAGCGGATGAGTGACGTCGCGGCTCATGCGTAGCGCCAGCAACAAAGCCCCGAAAAATCCGAAAAATCCGATGGTCATGCTGATCAGAATGAAACGGGTTTTGCGCTGCTGGGTGGCGGCCGTGGAGAGCTCCACGTAAACCCGCCCGAGCACTTTCTTTTTCTTGGCGTCAGGAGGTTCCGCGCGGTCAAACAGGCCATATTCGTTAATATCGTTTTCATTCTGGTAAATCGGCGCTGCAAAAACCAGGGAATTCTTTCCGGTCGAGTCGACTTGGCCGACGTCGGCAAGCTCGACCGCTTTAAAGTCGAACTGGCTGGGTCGGCCACTCACCGCGAGGATCTTGGTGCGGTCATCGGTAATGATGATTGCGTTGACGTCTTCTTCCTTCATCACCGCCTGAGCGAGCGCCTGAAGAATTTCTCGGTTGCCGGAAAACGCGCCGTATTCGCTGGCCGGCGCAAGCTGACGGGCGATCAACATGCCCCGCGACCTCAGGGCGCCATCCATTTCGGTAATGCCGCCGATCATCACCAGAATGCTCAGCAGAGTGGCACTGACGACCACCGGGAACATCGCCAGGAACAGGATCCTGTATTTGATGCTCCAATTTTTCATGGTTCGCCCTCTGAAGTGCGCTTCAGTTTGTTGATCAGGCTGGCTTCATCGTCGAGGCTGATACCGAGCGAGCGGGCAACCTGAGCATTGACGCCGACCGAGAAATAGCGGGGTGGCTGGGGCGGCGGCAAGCGCCGCTCTGCCGCCAGGCGCTGGATCATTTCCGCTGCCTGCTGGCCGATTTGCTCCGGCACGCTGAACACCGCCGCAATCGCGCCCGCCTTGACATAGGAAGGTGAAAATCCGAGCAACGGCACTTGATGGCGGTAGGTGGTAAGAAGAATGCTCTGGACGGTATTGCGGTTGTAGATCAGCGGATCGGGAACCGCCAGCAGCACATCGCTTTCACCCAACAGCCGCTTCAATGCCGGCAACAAATCGGCTTCGCCATCCACCGTCTCGATGATCGCGACAAAGCCGGCAGCCTTGGCCGCCGCGCTCAGCGCCGTGGCAAGCTCGGTGGAATTGGGGGCCAGCAGGATACCGACTTTCGTCCGCCCGGGAAGAGCATGGCGAATCAGGGCAAACTGGCGTGCCCACGGCTGGTCCAGGTAGATCGCGGAGAAATTACGCGGATCGCCCAGGCGCCCGCTCTGCCGGGCAGTTTTCTCGAACGCCGCACGCGGAACCAGCACGCTGAGTACGGGCTGAGGCAGGTTTTTTTGCGCCAGCGCTTCCATCGCACCAGTGCCGACCGCCACCAGCAACTGCCCGGGGTCGGCACGGAGGGAGTCCCCTTCCTTCAACGCGATCACTTTGACCGGCAGCCTGGCAGTACCGTTACCCTGGGAAAGGACCGCGCGAAGTTTGTCCGCCACTTGGGCGTAGGCGCCGCCTTC
>JAUYSN010000108.1 GCA_030696235.1 Sulfuricella sp.
CGGAGTCCCCTTGTGGGGCAGTTGGACGACAACGCGCCCTACACGACTACGGAAACACCGCCTGTCGATCTTGAACACCTATACGGCACATTCAATCAGGATCGTAAAATCGTTGAGGAATTGCTGGCGCTTTATCTCGACACCACGCCGCCGCTGCTGGAGCGACTTAAGACCGCGATCGAACTGAAGGATGTCGCAGGTGTCAAGGCCGCCCACGAACTCAAGGGAGCATCAGCTTATATCGCTGCACGGAAAATGGCCGATCTGGCGCGTGAAGCTGAACAGGCAATCAGAAATGGGGCCTGGGAGCAAGCCGGAGAATCTATGGAACAGATGGAAACGGCGTTCATCCGCGTTCTGGCTTTTGCCCACCAGAGGTCCATTCCTCAATAGGTAATCGTCTTCCAGTCGTCATCCATGACCCGGGTGACGAAGGTCGCTGCGCCGGCAATGCCCGTGCATTCCGGCACCAGTTCCTCCTGGGTCACATCGCAAGGCTCCATCGCCCCGCCGCAGGCAAAGAACTTGACGCCGAGATCGGAAGCATCCTTCATGAAGCCGTAGACGGATTTGGTCCGGTTGTCGCTGGGGTAAATATTCTCGGCCACGCCCTTGATCAGCAGGCGCACAGAACGACTGGCAAAATAGATCTCCACGCCCACGTCCATCGCGGCGGCCGCAGCGGCCTGGAAGAATGGCGTACCGCACACATGGGGATGATCCGGATCGACCGTCAGCAGCATGATTGCAAGTTTGTCAGCCATAGTTAAATACCGTACCTGATTTGACGCGATGCGTCAATTAAGTGCCCCCGGCAAAGCCGGGTGTTTATTGGGTGAGCGCCTCAAAGGCGCCCTAAAACTGGACAAGATTAGTCGCAAAAATGGAGCCAGTTGCACAAGAAATTTAAAGCGCCATTCTGCTCATGAGTGAGTGCGCCCTGCCGGGCGCACCATTAAAAAAAGACCCACCGCCTGATGGCTGGTGGGCCTCGTCTTTCGTGAATCCTGTACCTGGTTGAGACTATTTTGTTAGTTTTCGACCTTTTCCAGCTTTTCTTTCTTGATGCTGATATCCGCCTTCTGCTTCAGGCTCGCAAGGTAGGCCGAAGAATATTCTTGTGCAAATACCTGCCGTAACTGGTTGGCGTAGGATTTCCTTTTCGCTGGGTCAATTGCGTCTGGCTCGACAACCTTGCTGATCTTGATCAGGGTATATCCGCCCTTGGGGTTCTCGATTCCCGTATAGGCCGGCAGTTTGCCCGCATCCGCCCGGAAAATCTGGCTCAACGCATCCTTGCCCATACTGGAGGCATTTTCACGGCTGATCAGGATAGTCGCACCCCATTTCAAATCGGCAACTGCACCCCCTTTCTGCAGGCTGGCTAACGCATCCTTGCCCTGCTTCACCGCCGCGACATTGCCCTGTTCATGTAACAGGCGCTTGGCCAGTTCCGTATTCAGTTCCTCGAACGGCTTATAGCTGGCAGCCTTGTATTCTGCTACGCGCGCGGCCACTAACGTATTTGGCGCAACCTCGACCGCTTCAGTGTTGCGTTTGAGCTTGAGCGCGTCCTCTGAAAACACCGCCTGCAACAACTTGGGATGCTTCAGCAGGGCCATGTCCGTCCCTTTTTTGCTGATCCACGGGCTAGATTGAATCTTTAATTTCAGCGCGTCAGCCACTGGATTGAGGCTGTCCGGCTGTTCGTAAACCGTGTTGCTGAAGGTTTCCGCCAGCTCGGCGAATTTCTTGACTGCCTTCTGTTTCTTCAGTTCCTGCGCGATTTCTCCCTTGACCTCATCAAGGCTGCGAGCGCCACCCTGCCTGATTGCCGTCAATTTGATGATATGGAAACCGAAATCGGACTGAACCAGACCGGAGATTTCTCCACCCTTCATGCCAAACGCGGCATCCTCAAACGGCTTGACCATCGCACCGCGCGTGAAAAAACCCAGATCGCCTCCTTGGGCTGCGGAACCCGGGTCCTTGGAATGCTGCTTGGCGAGATCCTCGAACCTTGCCGGGTTCTGCTTGATTTCTTTCAGAATCTGCTCGGCCTGAGTGCGTTCGGCAATCAGAATATGACTCGCTCTGCGTTGCTCCGCTTCATTGTATTGGGCGCTATGCTCGTCATAATATTTTTTCACTTCTTCATCGCTGACAACCATCTGCTGCTGCAGCTCATCCGCCGACAAGACCACGTAATCAAGCCGAGCCTGCTCGGGAACGAGGAATTCCTCGCGGTGTTTGTCATAATAGGCCTTGACGTCGGCGGGATCCACTTTCAGCTGAATCATGTATTGCTCGGGCGTCAGCATCGCCAGGCTGATTTCACGCTGCTGCTCGGCCAGTCGTGCGACCATTTCCTCTGAGATGCGCGGCACGGCAACGCCATGGGACAGCCCTTCGAACAACTGCTGAATTACCAGATTCTGGCGCAAACGATGCTCGAAAACCGCAGGAGTCATGTCCTGGGCGCGTATCATGGATTCATACCGAGCCTGGGAAAACTTGCCGTCCTGCTGGAATTCCGGGATCTCGGCAATAATCGAGGCGAGCAGCGTATCGGGCAGATTAATCCCGACACGGTTAGCCTCCATGACCAGCAAGTGCTGCTGAACCAGTCCATCCAGGACGGACTGGCGGACTTCGGGACGATCCAGCATGGCCGGGTCGTAGCGCTCGCCCATCGCGCCACGCATCCGTTCCTGTTGTTCCTTTAAAGTCCTGCTGAATTCCTGCCTGGTGATGTTCTGGCCATTCACCTCGGCAACGATATCGACCTTGTCGCCACCGCGAATGTAGGAGTCCACCCCCCATAATGCGAAGGGAATGGTAATCAGGCCCAGGATGATTTTGACGATTACACCCTGAGCGCGTTCTCGAATGATTTCCAGCATCACGAATACCTCGGCCCCGTAGCGGGGAGCACAAAAAAAAATGGGCGAAACAGCGTTCGCCCATGTATGGCGGAGTGGACGGGACTCGAACCCGCGACCCCCGGCGTGACAGGCCGGTATTCTAACCAACTGAACTACCACTCCAAACTGCTGGATTAAGCACCCA
>JAUYSN010000109.1 GCA_030696235.1 Sulfuricella sp.
CCAGCGTGCTGATCGCCGTGGTGGTGACCATAGTGGTGAGCACCCTGGTCGATTACGAACACAAGACCAAGGGCAAGCCCGAGCATATCTCTGCCCCCCAGGCCCAGGCGCTGGTAGTCGAGTATGCCCAGGCCGACGAGAAGATCGACCTCCTCGCGGCCAATATCACTAGCCTGTCCGGCCAGCTGCGCCAGATGGAGAAGGCCCATGACGCCCGCGCTGTGGCTGACCTGACCCACCAGATCGAGTTGCTGAAACTGGACGTTGCCGGCTTGGCGGCCGCCAATAAGCAGCGCATGAAACACATCCGCAAGATGCATTTTGCCCGCGCCAAGGCGGACGAGAAGGAAAGTGCCATGCTGTATCCGGAAGGTGCTGTGCCGGCCGGCGTCGAAACCGACGGTCGTAGTTGGCATATCAAGAAGATCGAGAAGGGCGAGGTGAAGCTGGTTGGCGGCGGCGACGTGGTCGGCACCATTCCCTCCGGCCTGCCATCCTTCCGCATCCCCCCCATTGGCCTGGATGCCATCATGCAGTTGTTGTCGGCCGCATTGATCATCGCCCTGGTGGCTTTCATGGAATCCATTTCCATGGCCAAGGCGCTTGCGGCTAAAACCAAGCAGCGTCTCGATCCGAACCAGGAGCTGATCGGCCAGGGATTCGCCAATATCGGCGGCTCGTTCTTCCAGTCCTACCCGGCCTGCGGCTCCTTCACCGGTTCTGCCATCAACCTCCAGGCCGGCGCCAAGACGGGTTTCGCCATGGTCTTCAACGGCCTGTTCGTGGGCGTCACGCTGCTGTTCCTGACGCCTTACCTGTACAACCTGCCCAAGGCAGTGCTGGCGGTAATCATCCTGCTGGCTGTTGTCGGCCTGATCACGCCCAAGGCCCTCAAGCATACCTGGCAGGCCAGCCGCGCTGACGGCGTGGTCGCCCTGACCACCTTCGTCATCACCCTGCTGGCGGCGCCGCATCTGGACAAGGGCATCATGATCGGCGCGGCACTGGCCATCATCCTTTACCTCTACCGCACCATGAAGCCGCGCGTCGCCCAGCTGGGACGCTACAAGGACGGCACCCTGCGTGACATCAAGGTCAATCCCGACCTGCCTACCAGCCCGCACATCATTGCCATGCGTTTCGACGGTTCGCTCTACTTCGCCAACATTTCCTATTTCGAGGATACCGTGCTGGAAGCGGTGGCGAACAAGCCAGATGCCAAATACCTGCTGGTGGTGGGCGACTCAATCAACCAGCTCGATGCCTCCGGCGAGGAGGTGGTGCATCACTTGGTGGAGAGGCTGCGCGAGAACGGCATAGAAATCATATTTTCAGGCCTGAAGAAGCAGGTACTGGACGTGATGCGCAATACCGGCCTGTTCGATCTGATCAGTCAGGCCAACATCTTCGCCACCGAGGATCAGGCCATCGCCGCTATCTACGAGCGCCTGGGCGACGCGGCAGCGGACGATCTGTTCTGCGCCATGCCGGCAAGGGCCTGATCCTTCAGCCCAGGGTGCGCGCGTTTCAGGCGCCTGCCTGTAGGCGGGCATGAAAAACCCCCTTCACCCTTCGCGGGGTGAAGGGGGTTTTTC
Organism: Sulfuricella sp.; assembly: GCA_030696235.1. Lineage (GTDB taxonomy): Bacteria > Pseudomonadota > Gammaproteobacteria > Burkholderiales > Sulfuricellaceae > Sulfuricella. The sequence continues at coordinate 1,596 of JAUYSN010000109.1, forward strand.
TATGGTGAAGCTTCTAAACGGCTCTCGGCTCGCCGTCCGGCAGAACCGGCCCATGGCATTCCGGGAAAATGCGGTGTTTGCAGCCGAGGCACACCTTGGGGTCGAGGGTGAAGTAGATTGAGCGCGTCACGTTGGACATGGCCGGGAAGAACCCGCCTTCGCCGATGTCCTTCAGATAATCCCCCTTGTGCAGGAACTGGTAGACCGAATCCTTGAGGCGGTAGAAGTACAGGCCGCCTCCCAGCTTGCGCCTGCGCTTGGCTTCCTGCGCCAGCATCTCGGCGCCGGCCACGTCGACGAAGTTGATGGCGCTGCCCGTGATCAGCACGGTCTTTTGGTCCGGATTGATTTCGTCGATCTGCTGCAGGGCTCCCTGCACATGGTCCACCGCGCCGAAGAAGATCGAGCCGTTGATGCGCAGCATGCGCACCTGCGGGCATTCCTCATGCCCCTTGGCATCGACAAAATGATAGGCGCCTTCCTCGGGAGCCGGCACCACCGGCACGATAGCGGGGCGTGAGGTGCGGTAGAGATACAGCGCCAGCGACAGGATGATGCCGACGAAAATGCCCTTTTCCAGGTTGATCAGGGTGCCGACCAGGGTCACCCACAGCACCACGGTTTCGGCGCGGCTGGTGCGGGTGATCGTGGCGATGTGGTGGAAGTCGATCAGGCCCCACGCCACCAGGAACAGGATACCAGCCATCGCGGCGGTGGGCAGGTAGGAGGCGAGCGGGGCGACCAGCAGCACGATCAGCACCAGGAACACCGCGGCGAATACGGTGGCGAGCGGCGTTTTGGCGCCGGAGGCGAAGTTGACGCCGCTGCGGTTGAAGGAGCCGCTCGAAGCGTAGCCGGAAAAGAAGCTGCCGATCAAGTTGGACAGGCCCTGACCGATGAATTCCTGGTTGCCGTCGATGCGCTGCTCCGACTTGATGGCGATGGAGCGGGAGATGGATACCGCCTCGGTCAGCGCAAGCATAGTCACCACCAGTGCCGGGAAGAACACATGATGCAGGGTGTTGAGCGAAAGATCGGGGTGGGACAGCGGTGGCAGGTGGGCCGGCAACGCACCGACCGTCTTGATGTGGGTGGTATCGAAGCCTTCCAGGGTGTTGAGGAACCAGGCGGCCAGGCTGCCGATGATCATGGCGCCGATCATGTAGGGGAATTTCGGCAGGAAGCGCTTGAAGAACATGCCCGAGCCCAGGGTGACGATGCCGATCGACAGCACCCA
>JAUYSN010000114.1 GCA_030696235.1 Sulfuricella sp.
GGCTAAAAAATTCAAAAAGTTAGTTTCCCGACTTCCAGCGTTTCAGCAGCAGCGAGTTGCTCACCACCGACACCGAGCTCATCGCCATCGCCGCGCCGGCGATCACCGGATTCAACATGCCCAGCGCCGCCAGCGGGATGCCCAGTACATTGTAGATGAAAGCGAAGAACAGGTTCTGGCGAATTTTCTTCAGGGTGGCGCGGGACAGGTCAATGGCGTCGGCCACGCTCGCCAGGTCGTTGCGCATCAGCGTGACATCGGCGGTTTCGATGGCGACATCCGTACCGCTACCGACGGCGAAACTCACATCCGCCGCAGCCAGTGCCGGTGCATCGTTGATGCCGTCGCCAGCCATGCCGACCACTTTGCCCTGGGCTTTGAGATTCTGGATTTCTGCTGCCTTGTCCTGCGGCAGGACGTCTGCGAGATGGCGATCGACGCCAGCCTGCGCAGCGATGGCGCGGGCGGTGGCGGCATTGTCGCCGGTGAGCATGACGACCTCGATGCCCATCGCCTGCAACCGTGCCACGGCGCTGGCCGAAGTTGCACGCAGGGCATCGGCGATGGCGAGGTAGCCGATGACGTTTTCCTCGTCGCTGAGGGCGACCACGGTTTTGCCTTGTTGCTGGAGGCGGGCGACAGTGTCCTCGCTGGGTTTTAGACCTCGTTCAATGAGGGAGGCGGGGGAACCGAGCCGGTAGAGCCGGCCGCCAATCTCGCCCTGCACGCCCTTGCCGGTTACGGCGGCGAACCCGGTGATAGCTCCCTGCATAATTCCCGCCCCGGCGGCACGGCCAGTGATCGCCTTCGCCAGGGGATGCTCCGACCCCTGTTCCAGGGTGGCGGCGAGGCGGAGCACTTCTTCAACACGGGTGTTTCCTGCCGGAACGATGTCGGTGACCACGGGGCGGCCTTCGGTCAGGGTGCCGGTTTTGTCCACGACCAGAATGCGGATTTTCTCAGCTTGTTCCAGCGCTTCCGCGTTCCTGATCAGGATGCCCGCCTTGGCGCCGTTTCCCGTGCCCACCATGATCGCGGTGGGGGTGGCAAGGCCCAGGGCGCAGGGGCAGGCGATCACCAGCACCGCCACGGCGTTGATCAGCGCTGCGGTGAACTCGCCGGAGAGGCCCCACCACAGGCCGAAGGTGGCGAGGCTGACGGCGACCACCACCGGCACGAAAACGCCGGAAATGACGTCCGCCAGGCGCTGGATCGGCGCCTTGGAGCCCTGTGCCTGTTCCACCAGGCGGATGATGCCGGCCAGCACGGTATGGGCGCCCACGCCGGTGGCGCGGCACTTCAGCATGCCCTCCTGATTCTGCGTGGCGGCGAATACTTTCGCGCTAATGTCTTTGGCCACTGGCAGGCTTTCTCCGGTAAGCATGGCTTCCACCACGC
>JAUYSN010000137.1 GCA_030696235.1 Sulfuricella sp.
CCGGTTGCCGGGATATCCTCAATATTCATCAGCAGGCGCGGCGCAATATTGAACAGGACGCCGGCACGATCCGGCTCCTGGGTCAGTACGGCAGACACCGCCAGATGACTTGTCCCTACTTCCAGGTCTGCGCCGGCGCCCGCATCCAGTTGGTTGAACAGGCGCTCGTCCAGCCATACTGTGCCCGCTTCCGGAATCTCGCTGCTGGCGCGCTCCGGGGCGTAGGGCTGCTGCGCCACCCGCAACTGCCCGCGCAGCGGATAGTTGCGGCTCACCGCCTTGATTTCCGCCAGTTGTGCGCGCTCCCCATGCAGCACCATGCTGGGAAAACTCAGAGTGCGGGCGGTTTGCAGGCCGCGTCGCAACGCCTCACGCTCAAAACCCGCATCCAGCGGATGGTCGGAGATGACCGCCAGATCAGCCCCCAGCAGCATATTCGCCTGCTGCGCCAGCGCCCGCCCGACGCGGTCGGTAAAAAAACCGACCGAAGTGACGCTGGCCACTGCAATCACCAATGCAGCAGCCAGCACGCGCAGTTCCCCGGCGCGCCACTCGCGGCGCAGCATGCGCAGAGAAAGGGCAAAGCTGTTCATGCCTGCTCCGGAACGAGAACACCTCGATCAAGGTGCAAACGTCGCTGGCAGCGTTGCGCCAGCCGCTCGTCGTGGGTCACCAGGATCAGCGTGGTGCCGTGCTCCTCGTTCAACCGAAAAAGCAGATCGATGATGCGCGCACCCGTCGCGCTGTCGAGGTTGCCGGTCGGCTCGTCGGCCAGCAACAGGCGCGGGTTGACGGAAAAAGCACGGGCAATCGCCACGCGTTGCTGCTCGCCGCCCGAGAGCTGGCGCGGATAGTGGGAAGCCCTCTGCGCCAGCCCTACCCGCTCCAGCGCAGCACCCGCCTCGACGCGTGCGCCATTCATCCCGGCAAGCTCCAGTGGCAGCATCACGTTTTCCAGCGCAGTCAGCGACGGCAGAAGCTGAAACGACTGGAACACGAAGCCGACCAGACGTCCCCGCAAGGCCGCCCGTCCATCCTCATCGAGCGCAAACAGATCAGTGCCATCAAGCAAAACCTTGCCACCGGTGGGCACATCCAGACCAGCCAGCAAGCCGAGCAGGGTGGACTTTCCCGAACCGGAAGCGCCCAGTACGGCAACCGATTCGCCCGGCGACGCCGAAAAATCAAGCTGATCGAGGATGATCAGCGGCGCCCCCTCGCTGGTCACTTGCTTGGTGAGCGCAATTGCCTGCACAATAAAATTTTTAGGGGATGCATTCATGTTTAAGCGCCTGCTGCTGATGGTCTGTTTCCTGCTCTGGGGTGTCGCCGCGCAATCCGCGCCGGTCGTTCTGGTATTCGGCGACAGCCTTTCCGCTTCCTACGGCATTCCTGCC
>JAUYSN010000140.1 GCA_030696235.1 Sulfuricella sp.
TCGGAATTAGCATCGCGCACTACAATACTGCCGTCGCGTGCGCGCCATTCGCTGATCAGAGCAACCACCGGATATTGGGTGTCCGGCTCGAACTCGGAGCTGTGCGCGCCCGCCATGCCGGCCTTGTCACGGGCGTACTCGATCACTGCCAACTGCATGCCGAGGCAAATGCCCAAGTAAGGCACACGCTTCTCTCTGGCATAGCGGATCGCCGCAATCTTGCCTTCCACGCCGCGCTTGCCAAAGCCGCCTGGAACCTGGATCGCATCCATGCCTTCCTGGGCCCCGGTGCCGATGGTTTCCAGCGACTCGGAATCGATGTAATGAATCTTGATCTTGCTCAGGGTGTGAATGCCGGCGTGTATCAGCGATTCCGACAAGGACTTGTAGGACTCGGTCAGATCCACGTACTTGCCGACCAGGGCGATGTTCACGCTGTGCTGCGGGTGTTCCAGGGCAAAGATGAGCTTTTCCCACATCCCCAGGTTCGCTGGCGGTGGCGACAGTTCAAGCTTCTTGCAAACGATTTCGTCCATCCCCTGCTGATGGAGCAGGCCGGGAATCTTATAGATGCAATCCACATCGATGCCGGAAATGACCGCTTTTTCCTCAACATTGGTGAACAAGGCAATCTTGCGCCGCTCGTCATCCGGCAGATACCGGTCCGCGCGACACAACAATACATCCGGCTGGATGCCGATCTCGCGCAATTCCTTCACCGAATGCTGGGTCGGCTTGGTTTTGATTTCACCCGCTGAAGCGATGTAAGGCACCAGCGTAAGGTGGATGTAACAGACGTTATTGCGCCCCAGTTGCACACCCATCTGGCGGATGGCTTCGAGGAAGGGGAGCGACTCGATATCGCCGACCGTGCCACCGATCTCGATGATCGCGACTTCGGCATCCCCCGCCCCGATGCGGATGAAATTCTTGATTTCGTCGGTGATATGGGGAATCACCTGCACCGTTCCGCCCAGGTAATCGCCGCGACGCTCTTTCTTGATCACGCTTTCATAGATCTGGCCGGTGGTGAAGTTGTTGCTCTTTTTCATCTTCACTTGAGCGAAGCGCTCGTAGTGGCCCAGGTCGAGATCGGTTTCGGCGCCATCCTCGGTGACGAATACCTCGCCGTGCTGAAACGGGCTCATGGTACCCGGATCGACGTTGATATAGGGGTCAAGCTTGAGGAGGGTGACCTTGATGCCGCGGGTTTCGAGAATAGCGGCAAGAGAGGCGGCTGCGATGCCTTTTCCAAGAGAGGAAACGACCCCTCCTGTGATAAAAACGAATTTGGTCATTTTGAGAGCAGAATTGAGCACAAGACGGAGTCAAATTGTAGCGCAAAACGGGTTTCACATAAAGCTAAACATCAGTTAAACAAGTTTCATAAAACGATTTGCAAACGTCGGGGGGTGTGGCATAATAAGAACAATTCTCATTAAACCAAGTCTAAAAAGCATGACTACCGTCAACCTGGAAACTCTCAAAGCCGGTGAAACCGCCACTATCGCGGCGGTGCATACCGATCGCGCGCTTTCCTATCGCCTTGCGGCGCTGGGCTTCCGCATCGGGAAACGTGTCGAAGTCATCCGCCATGGCCGTTTTTCCGGCCCGCTGCACGTCCGCATCGGTGCTACCGACATCATCCTGCGCAAAAAAGAGGCGCAAAAAATAGAGGTTCAAACGGTCATAGCGGATCGCCGCCCCGAATAATGAAACGCGTCGCCCTGGTGGGCATGCCGAACACCGGCAAATCCACGTTCTTCAATCGCGCCACCGGCGCTTCGGCCCGGGTCGGCAACTGGCCGGGCATCACTGTCGACCTGCTCGGCGCCAAGCTGCTGCTCGCCGGCGAGATGGTCGAGCTGGTGGACCTGCCAGGCATCTACGACCTGCACGGCTTCTCCGACGACGAACAGGTAGTACGCCATTTCCTGGAGAACAATCCGGTCGATCTGGTCGTCATCATCCTCAACGCCACCCAGATCGATCGCCAGCTCAGCCTCGCCCTGCAGCTCAAGCAGTTGTGCCTGCCTGCCGTGCTGCTGCTGAACATGGCCGACGAAGCCAAAAAATTCGGCATCAGCATCGATGCCGAAAAAATGTCGGCCTCACTGGATATGCCCGTTGTCATGCTCAGCGCCAAATACGGTAACGGCTACCAGGACGCGCATCAGATCATTACCCAGGCCATTCAGCACAGCACGCCTGTCCCGCCCGAAAAGCTGCAAGTCCTGCTGGCGGCCGACGATCAGATCGAAACCGACATGGAGGCCGTACTCAAGCAAACCGTCCAGGTGCCGGTCCAGTTGTCGGACAATCTGACCACCCAGCTCGATCGCCTCATGCTCCACCCCTGGCTCGGGCTGCCGCTGTTCGTCCTGATCATGTATCTGCTGTTCCAGGCCATCTTCCTGCT